>NZ_JBEHZD010000123.1:0-16226 GCF_040240285.1 Streptomyces sp. HSW2009
GGGGGGGGGGGGCGCGCGCGAGGGGGCCAGAGACGCGGGGCGGGGGGGGGGGCGGGGGGGGGGGGGGGGCCCGCCCCGCCCGGGGGGGGGGGGGGGGGGGGGGGGGGGGCGGGGTGGGGGGCGGGGGGGGGGGCGGGGGCGCGGGCGGGGCGTCGGGTGCCCGCGTGGTGTGCGTCAGGCGCCCAGGTGGTGGACCCGGACCATGTTGGTCGTGCCGGGGACGCCGGGGGGCGAGCCGGCCGTGATGATCATGGTGTCGCCGGTGTTGTAGCGGCCGAGCTTGAGGAGTTCGGCGTCGACCAGTTCCACCATGGCGTCGGTGTTGTCCACGTGCGGCACCACGAAGGTCTCCACGCCCCAGCTCAGCGTGAGCACGTTGCGGGTGAGGGTGTCCGTGGTGAAGGCCAGGATGGGCTGCTGGGCCCGGTAGCGGGAGAGGCGGCGGGCGGTGTCGCCGGACTTGGTGAAGGCGACCAGCGACTTGGCGTCCAGGAAGTCGGCGATCTCGGCGGCGGCGCGGGCCACCGCACCGCCCTGGGTGCGCGGCTTCTTGCCGGGCACCAGCGGCTGGAGGCCGCGGGAGAGCAGTTCCTGCTCGGCGGCGGTGACGATGCGCGACATCGTCTTGACGGTCTCCAGCGGGTAGGCGCCTACCGAGGACTCGGCGGAGAGCATGACCGCGTCCGCGCCGTCCAGGATCGCGTTGGCGACGTCGGACGCCTCGGCGCGGGTCGGCCGCGAGTTGGTGATCATCGACTCCATCATCTGGGTCGCCACGATCACCGGCTTGGCGTTGCGGCGGCACATCTCGATGAGCCGCTTCTGCACCATCGGCACCTTCTCCAGCGGGTACTCAACGGCCAGGTCGCCGCGGGCCACCATGACGCCGTCGAAGGCCGCGACGACCTCCTCCATGTTGGCCACCGCCTGCGGCTTCTCCACCTTGGCGATCACCGGGACGCGCCGGCCGACCTCGTCCATCACCCGGTGCACGTCGCGTACGTCGGCGGCGTCCCGGACGAAGGAGAGCGCGACCAGGTCGCAGCCGAGCTCCAGCGCGAACTTCAGGTCGTCGATGTCCTTCGCGGACAGCGCGGGCACGTTGACGGCCACGCCGGGCAGGTTGATGCCCTTGTGGTCGGAGATCACGCCGCCCTCGATGACGATGGACCGCACGCGCGGGCCGTCCACGTCGATCACCTGGAGCGCGACGTTGCCGTCGTTGATCAGGATGGACTCGCCCTTGGAGACGTCGCCGGGCAGGCCCTTGTAGGTGGTGCCGCAGATGGTCCGGTCGCCCGCGACGTCCTCGGTGGTGATGGTGAACTCGTCACCGCGCACCAGCTCGACCGGGCCGTCGGCGAAGGTCTCCAGCCGGATCTTGGGGCCCTGGAGGTCGGCGAGCACGCCCACCGCCCGGCCGGTCTCCGCGGACGCCTTGCGGAGACGGTGGTACCGCTCCTCGTGCTCCGAGTGGGACCCGTGGCTCATGTTGAAACGGGCCACGTTCATGCCCGACTCGATCAGCGCCTTGAGCTGATCGAAGGAGTCGACGGCGGGACCCAGGGTGCAGACGATTTTGGAACGGCGCATGGGGCAGATCCTATCCGTTTGTTTCAGCGCGGAATTTATAGGGCTGGTCTAGACCGATTCGACGGCCCGGCCGGGCGTGCCCGCCGGTCAGGCAGTGACCAGCTCGTACGTCTGGGTGGCGATCTCCAACTCCTCGTCGGTCGGTATCACCGCCACCGCCACCGGGCTGGTCGCGGTGGAGATCAGCCGGCCGCTGGTGCCGCGCAGCGCGTTGCGTACGGCGTCCACCTCGATGCCGAGTGCGCCCAGGCCGCGCAGGGTGGCCTCGCGCACCGCGGCCGAGTTCTCGCCGACGCCGGCGGTGAAGGCGACGGCGTCCAGCCGGCCGAGCACCGCGGTGTACGCGCCCACGTACTTGCGCAGCCGGTGTACGTAGATGTCGAAGGCGAGCTGCGCCTCCGCGTCGCCCTCGCCCATCCGGCGGCCGATCTCGCGCATGTCGTTGTCGCCGCACAGCCCGATCAGCCCGCTGTGCTTGTTGAGCAGGGCGTCGATCTCGTCGATGGACATTCCGCCGACCCGGGCCAGGTGGAAGATGGCCGCCGGGTCCAGGTCGCCCGAGCGGGTGCCCATGACCAGGCCCTCCAGCGGGGTGAGCCCCATCGAGGTGTCCACGCACACGCCGCCGGCCACGGCCGAAGCGCTGGCCCCGTTGCCCAGGTGCAGCACGATCGTGTTGAGGTCGGAGACGTCCTTGCCGAGGAGTGTGGCCGTGGCCCGCGCGACGTAGGAGTGCGAGGTCCCGTGGAAGCCGTAGCGGCGCACCCCGTACCGGTCGGCGGTGTCCACGTCGATGGCGTACCGGGCGGCGGATTCCGGCATCGTGGCGTGGAAGGCGGTGTCGAAGACGGCGACCTGCGGCAGGTCGGGGCGGAGCCTGCGGGCCACCTTGATGCCGGTGACGTTGGCCGGATTGTGCAGCGGGGCCAGCGGCACCAGCTTCTCCACCTCGGCGAGCACCTCATCGGTGATCAGCGTCGGCGCGGTGAACCGGGTGCCGCCGTGCACCACCCGGTGGCCGACGGCGGCCAGCGCGGGCGAGTCGAGACCGAGGCCCTGCGCCGTGAGCTGCCGGGCGACCTGGTCGAGGGCGGCCGTGTGGTCGGGCACCTGGCCCTCGCCGATGCGCTCCACGATGCCGGAGGCCAGCCGGCTGCCGTCGGCCATGTCGAGGAGTTGGTACTTCACCGATGACGAGCCGGAGTTGAGGACCAGCACCCGGGTGCGGTCGGGGGAGTGGTTCACGCGGTCGGTGCTTTCTCTGCGGGGACGGCGGGGGCTGCGGGGGCGCCCTGGGCGGGCTGTGCCTGGGCCTGGATGGCGGTGATGGCGACGGTGTTGACGATGTCCTGGACGAGAGCGCCGCGCGAGAGGTCGTTGACCGGCTTGCGCAGCCCCTGGAGGACCGGGCCGACGGCGACGGCACCGGCCGAGCGCTGGACGGCCTTGTACGTGTTGTTGCCGGTGTTGAGGTCGGGGAAGATCAACACGGTGGCCTGCCCGGCCACCTGCGAGTCGGGCAGCTTGGTGGCGGCCACGGCCGCGTCCACCGCCGCGTCGTACTGGATCGGCCCCTCCACGAGCAGGTCGGGCCGCCGCTCGCGGACCAGCTCGGTGGCCTTGCGGACCTTGTCCACGTCGGCGCCCGAGCCGGAGGTGCCGGTCGAGTACGAGAGCATCGCGATCTTGGGCTCCACGCCGAACTTGGCCGCCGTCGCCGCGGACTGGATGGCGATGTCCGCGAGCTGCTCGGCGTTCGGGTCGGGGTTGACCGCGCAGTCCCCGTACACCAGCACCCGGTCGGCCAGGCACATGAAGAACACGGACGAGACGATCTGCGCCCCCGGCGCCGTCTTGATCACCTCGAAGGCGGGCCTGATGGTGGCCGCGGTGGAGTGCACCGCGCCGGAGACCATCCCGTCCGCCAGGCCCTCCTGGACCATCAGGGTGCCGAAGTAGGAGACGTCGGCGACGACGTCGTAGGCCAGCTCGTACGAGACGCCCTTGTGCGCCCGGAGCTGTGCGTACAACTCGGCGAACCGGTCGCGCAGCGGCGAGGTGTGCGGGTCGGTGACCTGGGCGCCGGACAGGTCGATGCCCAGCTCCGTGGCGCGCTTGCGGACCGCGTCCTCGTTGCCGAGCAGCGTCAGGTCGCACACGTCGCGGCGGAGCAGCACGTCGGCGGCGCGCAGCACGCGCTCCTCGGTGCCCTCGGGGAGGACGACGCGGCGCCGGTTGGCGCGCGAGCGCTCCAGCAGTTCGTGCTCGAACATCATCGGCGTGACCCGGCTTGAGCGGGCCACCGAGATCCGCTCGGTCAGCTCGGCGGTGTCCACGTGCCGCTCGAAGAGGCCGAGAGCGGTCTCGGCCTTGCGCGGCGCGGCGGCGCTCAGCTTGCCTTCGAGCGCGAACAGTTCGGCCGCGGTCGGGAAGCTGCCGCCGGGCACCGAGACCACCGGCGTGCCGGGCGCCAGCCGGGAGGCGAGGGCCAGGATGTCGGGTCCCGGGCGGGCGTCCAGGGTGAGCAGGACGCCGGCGATGGGCGGGGCGCCGGCGCTGTGCGCGGCCAGCGAGCCGATGATCAGGTCGGCGCGGTCGCCCGGCGTGACGACCAGGGCGCCCTCGGTCAGCGCGGGCAGGAAGGTGGGCAGCATGGCGCCGCCGAAGACGAAGTCGCGCACGTCGCGGGCGAGCCCGGCGGCGTCGCCGAGCAGCACCTCGGCGCCGAGCGTGTGCACCACCTGGCGCACGCTGGGCGCCGAGAGCGAGCCGTCCTCGGGCAGCGTGTAGCAGGGCACCGGCACCTGCTCGGCCAGCGGCCCGGCGATCTCCTCGCGGTCGGCCGGGGCGACCCGGTTGACGACCAGGGCGACCACGTCACAGCCGTGCGCCTGGTAGGCGATGTGGGCGTTGCGGGCCTCGGAGCGCACCGATTCGGCGGTCTGGTTCTGCCCGCCGACCACGGCTATCACGGCCGCGCCGAACTCGTTGGCAAGCCGCGCGTTCAGATGCAGCTCGTCGGGGAGGCTGGTGGCGGCGTAGTCGCTGCCGAGTACGAGCACGTACTCGTACTCCCTGGCCACCGCGTGGAACCGGGTGACCAGCTCGGACACCAGCTCGTCGGTGCCGCGCTCGGCCTGGAGGGCGGCGGCCTCGTCGTAGCCGATGCCGTAGACGGTCTCGGCCGGCTGGGTGAGCCGGTAGCGGGCGCGCAGCAGCTCGAAGAGGCGGTCGGGCCCGTCGTGCACCAGCGGGCGGAAGACGCCCACCCGGTCCACGTGGCGGGTCAGGAGTTCCATGACCCCCAGCTCGACGACCTGGCGGCCGTCCCCGCGGTCGATCCCGGTCACATACACGCTGCGCGTCACGCGTGCTCTCCGATCCTTGGGCTGCATCGGCTCTTGGCCGTCTGTCGGCCGCCGGGCGGGTGGGTGGTCCGTACGGCTGGGTACGGGGCTGCTCGTCCGGCGGTGCGGCTGGCGCCGCTGCTTGCTGTGGTGCTTTCGGCTTGTGGCCTGTGGGGTGTTTCTGTGGGGTGTTTCTGTGGGGTGGGGTGGAGTGGGGTGGGTGCTGGGTGGCTTGCTCCGGAGTGGGGGGGTGCGCTGGGTGGGTGGTGCGGGTCGTGCGGGTGTCTGGGTGTGGGGTGGGTGCCTGTCGGGTGTCTGGGTGTGGTGCGGGTGTGTGTCGGGTGGGTGCCTGGGTGTGGGGTGAGTGCCGGGCGGGTGGGTGTCGGGTGGTGTGTGAGAAGTGAGTGGCTGCCTGATGTCTGACTCGTCGGGGCGCGGCGGAGTTCCGCCGTCCGCGGCGTGGGTCGGCGGGGCGGGGCGGCCGGGGTGGCGGGGTGGCCGTCCGCCGTGCCGGCCCGTCGGGCAGGTCGGGCCCGGCGCGTGGACAGGCTCCGTGCGCCGGGCCGGCGTGCCGGAGCGCGGTGTCTGCCCGGCGGCCGGGGCGCCGCCGGCGTACGTCTTCCCCGTTCCCGGCCGGGCTCCCCGTCCAGAATCGAACGAAGAATCACCCGTCCCGTTGGGCATTCCCTCTTGACAGTACCCGGGCGTATGGGTACGGCGCATGACCCGTGGGGTGCGCGGCGGCTGCGGGCCCGTGAAACAATCGGACGAGCTCATATGTACCTCCCCCGGCCCACGGCCCACGGGGAACCCCAGGAGCAGGAGAAAGACCAGGATGCGCATCGGAGTGCTCACCGCCGGAGGCGACTGCCCCGGTCTCAACGCCGTGATCCGGTCGGTCGTGCACCGCGCCGTTGCCGGCCACGACGACGAGGTCATCGGCTTCGAGGACGGTTTCAAGGGTCTTCTCGACGGCCGGTTCCGCCCCCTCGACCTCGATGCCGTCAGCGGCATCCTGGCCCGCGGCGGGACCATCCTCGGCTCGGCCAGGCTGGAGCGGGACCGGCTGCGTGAGGCCGCCGAGAACTGCGAGGAACTGGCCCGCTCGTACGGCATCGACGTGCTCATCCCGATCGGCGGCGAGGGCACGCTGACCGCGGCCCGGATGCTCTCGGACGCCGGCATGCCGGTCGTCGGCGTGCCGAAGACGATCGACAACGACATCTCGGCCACCGACCGCACCTTCGGCTTCGACACCGCCGTGGGCGTGGCGACCGAGGCGATCGACCGGCTGAAGACGACCGCCGAGTCACACCAGCGGGTCATGGTCGTCGAGGTCATGGGGCGGCACGCCGGCTGGATCGCGCTGGAGTCCGGCATGGCCGGTGGCGCGCACGGCATCTGCCTGCCGGAGCGGCCGTTCGACGTGGCCGACCTGGTGAAGATGGTCGAGGAGCGGTTCGCGCGGGGCAAGAAGTTCGCGGTGATCTGCGTCGCCGAGGGCGCGCACCCCGCGGAGGGCTCGATGGACTACCAGAAGGGCGCCATCGACCAGTACGGCCACGAGCGGTTCGCCGGCATCGGCAACCGGCTCGCCGCCGAGTTGGAGAACCGGTTGGGCAAGGAGGCCCGCCCGGTCATCCTCGGCCACGTCCAGCGCGGCGGCACGCCCACCGCGTACGACCGGGTGCTGGCCACGCGCTTCGGCTGGCACGCGGTGGAGGCGGCGCACCGCGGCGACTTCGGCATGATGACCGCGCTGCGCGGCACCGCCGTGGAACTGGTGCCGCTGGCCGAGGCGGTCACCGAACTCAAGCGGGTACCGGCGAACCGAATGGACGAGGCGGAGTCGGTCTTCTAACGGCTCATCGCGAGCTGCGAGCTGCGAGCTGCGGGCCGCGGGCTGCTGGCCCTTTTGTCGCTGACTGCTGGTCGCGCTGGGCGCTGATTGCTGGTCGTTCGCTGCGGGCCGCATCGGTCGTTGGCTGCTGGTCGGGCTAACCGCGCTGGCTGCTCGCTGCTGTTCGTCGCCGGTCGCCCGCTGCCCGCGTCGTGCGCGGTGGCCACCCGGGCCGGTTCGTACGGAGAGTTTCGTGCGGAGTGCGGAGTGCGGAGTGCGGGTCGGTTTCCTACGGGCAGCCGCGCGCGGGGCCAGTTCGCGTGGGGAGCCGCGCGTGGCCGAACCCGTACGGCAAGCCTCGTTGCGCGGCGACTCCGCGCGGGAGGTCACGTACAGGCGGCTCCGTGCGGGAGGTTGCGTACAGGCGGCTCCGCGCGGGGAGTCGCGCGCGGGCCCGTTCCGTACGGGAAGTCTCTCGCGGGCCGCTCCCCGGCGGGTCGGCCCGCCGCCCGTGCCCCGGGCGCCCGCTCCGTGCAGGCCGGGCGAGTGCGACCCCGCCGCGCCGCCCGGCCTGCTGCGGGCCCGGCATCCCCGACTGGCTACCGGGGCCCGCGCTCGCCCCGGTGCGGCGCCGAGCCCCAACTGGCCGGCTGGCTAGGGGCGTTCCCGGGGCGAGTGGCCCCCGCGGCGCGGCGTCCGGGATGCGGTCCGGGGCCGGGCGCGGGGGCCGGTCGTGGTGAGCGGCCGGCGCTAGCTGGTGCGGGCGCCGCCGATCTGGGTGTTGATCCACTGCTGGTGCGCGGTCACGTCGGTGTAGACCGTGGCGTCACCGGTGCCGCAGATCTGGCTGTTCGCACCGGCCCGGCTGGTCGCGCCGGCGAGGCGCCACGTGCCACCCTCCTTGAGCAGCGCCGGGCCGCCCGAGTCGCCGTAACACGCGGTGCCGGACCGGCTGCCGTACACGCACAGTTCCACGGAGCTGTTGTACGACGTGCTGCACATGCGGTCCGGGTTGATGCGCGTGTCCAGTTCCTTCAGGCCGCGCGGGGTCCCGCCGCAGCCGGGCGAGCCGCACGTCTGGCCCCAGCCGAGGAGCCGGGTGTACGTGCCTTCGGCCGGGGAGGTGGCGGCGATGTCGACCGGCTGGTTGGGGACCGCGCGGGTCAGCCGCAGCAGGGCGATGTCGTACGGGCCGTTCTGGTACCGCGGGTGGCGGATGATCTGGGCGACCGAGGCCACGGTGCCGCCGGTGGTGTTGTCCCGCGAGCCGATGCGTATCTGGAAGTTCTGCGGCGACTGGCCGGCCACGCAGTGCGCGGCGGTGACCATCCAGGTGCTCTTGATCAGCGAGGCGCCACAGCCGTGTCGGCCGCGGACCTGCATGGAGCCCATGAACGAGTAGTCCTCGGTGGCCGGCCCGCCACCGACGATCTTGGTGCTGGGCGCGGTCGGCTTGGGCTCGGGGGCGCGGTCGGCGGCCTGTGCGCTCTGCGTGGACAGCACGGCCGCGGCGATCATGGCAGGAGCGAGCGCGATGCGCGCTACGGTGCGGAATCTCATAGCGGGGTGTCCTCCAAGGGCGATGGGGGGAAAGAGGGGGGACCCGTGCCGACCGGATGCGGACGGGCCGCCCAGCCGTCCCGGGCCCCCGGTCGCCACTCACTGTGGGCCACCGGACCACATCCGTAACAATCCCAACCTTGCATACGGTGCGCCTATGGGGCCTCGTTGCGCCACTTCGGCATCTGTCAACTCCCTTATCTGTCTGGAGGGTTGGTGCTGCGGTGCTGGCCTGTGGGTTCGTCGCGCGGGGTGGTCTGTGGGGCGGAGGCTTGCGGGAGATGATCACGGTGTGTTTACCCTGACCCGCCATGGCTGACTGGTACACGTCAGCACACTCGGGCGGTGTGCGGGCCGGCGGCCCATGCGCGCGACGGGGGCGGAATGCGGGGGCTGTGGGCCAGGGTGTGGCTGCGGTACGTGCTCGTGGGGACGTTGCTCGCGGCCGGGATCGCCGGCTACCTCGCCCTACGGCACGAGCGGCGCGCTGCCCAACTCGCCGACAATCAGACACAGTTGGAACAAGCCTGCCGGGGCCTGCTGCCAGTGTCCGAACTGCGCCCCTACCTCCCGGCCGACTCCGCCGGAGAACTGGCCGAGTTCGGCACCCTGGCCGACGGCGGCCCCAGCCGCTCGCTCTACGACTGCACGCTGATGTGGGGCGCGAGCCACACGGGGTGGGAACCGGACGCACTGGTACGGGTGCACGCCGTGGCCGCGCTGCCCGGCGAAGAGGACCGGCTCGGCCCGCCGGACCTGGACGACGAGGTGGGCACCTGGCGCACCCCACCAGGTATCAGCGGCACGCTGACGTATGACTCGGGGTTGGGCCGCGCGAACCTCACGGCCTGGCTACACGTCCGCTGCCGCGGCGACCTCACCGGCCGCGTCCGCCCCTCGCGTGACCTGCGCATCAGCGTGGAGCTTCCGGTGCGGGCCGGCTTCCCGAGCGACCTCACCCCTGCCGAGCGGTTGGCCCCGGCCCGTACCGCGGTGCGTGCCGCGAACTGGGTCACCGCCCGCCAGAAGCACTGCGCCGCACCGCGGCTTTCGATGCCGACCGGGGTGGTGATGGCGAAGTGACGGGTACGGGGTGGGGGCGGTCCGGCCGTCCGGGGCAGCCTGGCGGTCCGGGGCGGTCGGATGAGGCCGGACAGGAGGGCCGGCTTGAGGGGCAGGGCCGGTCTGAACGGGTGGGCCGAGTAGGGCAGGACGGGCAGGGAGGACAGCCAGGTCCACAGGGCCAGGCGGCGCCCGCGGGGTGGCCGAGGCAGCCGGATCGGCAGAGTCGGGCTGGTGGACAGGAGGGGCGGTCTGAGCAGGTGAGCCAACCAGGACCGGAGGGACGGTCTGAGCAAGTGAGCCAGCCCGACCAGCCCGACCAGCCCGAGCAGCCCGAGCGTGCCGCGAGAGAAACGGAGCGGGCGCGCCGGGCCGTGCGTGAGCGGTGGCGGCGGCGGGCGCTGACCGGTGGTGCGCTGCTGCTGGTCCTCGCACTCATCGGCGGCGGCTACTACTGGTTCGGCGGTGGCTACGACCGCCACCAGCGGGACAAGCTGCTCGCCGGCGCCTGCGACGGGGTGCTCGCCAAGCGCGAGGCGCGGGCCATCCTCGGCGACGGGCCGCTGGAGGAGGGCGAGCGCGGCACCGTCCGCAAGGGTTCCTTCGCAGGTGAGGACAGGGGCGCCGGCCAGGGCGTCGGGGAGCGCGGCAGCGACGACCGCGCGGTGCGCGAACCACTGTTGCTGACCTGCACGGTCAAGCGGGACCTGGAGTACCACGCGGGCAAGCCGACGGTGGAGGCGTCCGTGACGATCGGCGTCCGTGAGGCCCCGGTACGGCTGCGCACCGACCCCGGCTACGACCGCACCGGGCCGATCGTGCCGCGCGGCCTCGCCCCGGCGCCGCTCGGGCACGGCTGGTCGGGCCACTTCGCCATCGACCGCAACTACGCCGACGGCCCGGAGGCGACCACGGCGGTCCTCCTGACCTGCGCCAACAGTACGAGTGACCTGCTGGTGACGGCCAAGGTGCAGCAGGAGGACAGCACCTTGGACGACCCGCGCCACCGTGCGGCCTTCGCGCGCGTGGCCACCGCGACGGCCAAGAAGGCGGCCCGGCACCTGAACTGCGATGCGCCGCTGGGCACCGACCCGGTGACGGTGCCGCTGCCGGTGGACGAGCGCGAGTACGTGCCACTGCGCGACGCCGACGGCACCTGTGCCGGACTGCCACCAACGCCGGGCACCCCCGCCGGGAAGCAGCCCGGCATCGAGGTCAGGCACGCCTGGGAGAGCGCCCGCGGCACGGCCCCGTACGAGACGTGCGTGGTGGGCGAGTCCGGGGCGGCCGGCAGCTACCGACTGCGCGCCCTGTACGGGCCGTACGCGCAGGACCTGCGCTTCGTCGTGGCGGGGCAGTCCCACGGCGGGTCCGCCCACTCCGACCTCGAAGAACGGCCCGCAGGCCAGGTGGACGTGCCCCAACTGCACTTCTGGTACGCGAGTGCCCGCTGTGGCGCGGACCGACCGGCGGCGCTGTACATCGTCGATGCTCTGACGGAGGACAGCGCGAGCGAGGGGCGCAAGGACGAGCCCCGTGCGGACGTGGCGTACCAGCGGCGGGCGCTCGCCGAGTTCGCCCGCCGGTCCGCCGCCGCGCATGGCTGCGCGGCACCGGCGGTGCCGTAGCGGGGCGGGGGTATACGAGTGTCCAGGCCGGACCGGGGCCGGTCCGGACACGGGACGGCGGCGGTCGACCCCACGTACGGAATCGGAGCCCATGAGCACGTTCCTTTCTTGGTCCGCGGGCCGATCGATGGCACGCGGTGGTCCGTGACTCCACTGAAGACGACGGGCGGTTGCACGGGCGTATCCGTTTTTCCATACGTTGGCGATATGCAGCGCAGCCGCCACGGCCACGGCGTGTTCCGTGCGCCATCCCCCGCCCCGCCAGCCGCCGTCAACCCGCACCAGCCGAGCAACTGCCAGCCTTCGGGGCCGGGGCCGGGGCCGGGGCCAGGGCCAGGGGCAGAAGCAGGGGCGAGGAGGGAAGGGGGGAGCGGGGTTCGCGGGACGGGGAACTGGCCGATGTGTTCCGGGGCGAGTGGCTCAGAGCGCGACCCGGTATGCCTCCTCGCACGCCGAGTTGACCCGCCGCCGACTCGACTCGTCGATACGAGTTGATGTGATGGGCCGTCTGCTGTCACCCGAAGGCCCGCTTTTGCGTCCTCCTTGCAGAGGCATCGCAGGCAAGGAGAGCCATGAGCGTTCGATCGAGTTGGTGCAACACCCATCGGGGCCCCACCGAACAGGCCATCGCCGTCGCGGTGATCGAGGCCAACTCGGGCCCCGGCGGCACCGTGTGGTCGTGCGCGGAGTGCGTCGAGCGGTACGGCATCGTGCCGCTCGACGAACAGTCGCCCGGCCACCCCGCGTTCCGCATCCAGTACCGCGACCGCCCACCCGCACGGGGCCGGCACGGCAGTACGGGACCGATGGTGGGTGTGGCGGGGGCGGGTGCGGAGGTGGACGGCCCCGACGCTGAACCTCGGAGCGAGGGCCCGACGCCGCGGTGCGCCCGTTGCTGAGGGGGAGCGAGGGGCCTGAGGGGCCTGGTGAGGGATGGGTGGGGGGTCCGTCGACGGGCGGACGGGGACCTGGTGGGGACGGGCCGTCGGGTCTGACGGGGGACGGGCCGGGTTCTTTCGAGAGGCAGATGGGGTCTGACGGGGACGCGCCGGGCCTGACGAGGGACGGAGGAGGCTGGCGACGGGCGTACGGGGGGTGGCGTACGCGTCAATGGGCTTGCCCGCGGCGGGGTTTGGGGCTGCTCAGGGCTCGGGGTGCGGGCCGGGGGCGGGGCTGTGCGCGCCGCGCGGGCCGCGCAGGCTTGTGGGGTGCCGCGGGGCGGGGTCCTGGGGGAGGGGGTTGCGCGCGCCGTGGCCGTGGCGGCTGCGCCGCATATCGCCGACGTATGGAAAAACGCATACGCCCACGCAACCGCCCGTCGTCTTCAGTGGAGTCACGGACCACCGCGTGCCATCGATCGGCCCGCGGACCAAGAAAGGAACGTGCTCATGGGCTCCGATTCCGTACGTGGGGTCGACCGCCGGCGGTTGCTCGGCTGGAGCGGGTTGACGGCGGCTGGTGTGGCGGCGGGTGGCGCACAGTTCGCGGGGGCCACGCCAAGCCGTGCCGCGCAGCGCAAGACCGACACCGTGGAGATCCCGCCGGCCACCCGACCCGGCGGGGCGTACGACAAGTTCGTGGCGAAGCTGGCCGCGGAGAACAGGTTCTCCGGTGTGGTGATGCTCGCGCACCGGGGCCGTACGGTGCTGTCCCGCAGCTATGGCCTGGCCGACCAGGAGAAGGGCATCCGCAACCACGAGGGTGTCGCCTTCAACCTCTCGTCGGCGGGCAAGCCGTTCGGCGCGGTGGCCATCCTGCAACTCGCCCAGCGGGGCAAGCTCCAGCTCTCCGACACGGTGGGCACCCACCTCACCGGCTTCGCCAAGGAGACCGCTGACCACGTCACCATCCACCACCTGCTCACCGGCACCTCAGGGCTGAGCACCCCGGACGAGGACCTGCAACGCGTCTACCAGAGCAGGGAAGAGGTGCACGACTTCTACGCGCGATGGGCCAGGGAGTCGAAGCAGGCGGCTCCACCCGGTACACCCACCGACCACGCGGGGGCCGAGGTCGCCATACCCGCGCTGATCGTGGAGGCCGTGACCGGCATGTCCTACTGGGACTACGTGGAGGAGAACGTCTTCCGGCGGTGCGGCATGCAGGGCACCGGGTTCTTCACTAGGCCGCAGTGGCTGACCGATCCGCACATCGCGCACTCGTACATGCGGCAGGCCGACGGCAGCCGGGTGGACGCCGTCCGCAACCTGGACAAGGGCAGCCCCGACCCGCATCAGCTGGGCAAGAACCCGGGCCGCAGCTTCATAGATCCCCCTGGGGACGGCGGCTTCGCCACCGCGCCTGACCTGATCCGGTTCGCTCAGGGGCTGACCGACGGCACCCTGTTGGACCGGCCCTACGCCGAGATCTTCATGGGGCCCAAGATCCCGCTCGCCCCGCAGGGCGGCGGCCTGGCCCGCGGAGCCGTCCCCGCTGATGCGGCGTTCGCGTCCTACATGATGCCGATCAGCCTCACCAAGGGGCAGTGGGTGAACGGCCGTGCCGGCGTCAACCCCGGCAGCGTCGCCAGTTGGAACATCTACCCGTACACCGGCTGGATCGGCGTCGTCCTCGGCAACCACGACGAGACGCCCTTCATGGACATCATCCAACAGGAGATGGAGGCCATCATCGGCTGACGCTGACGCTGACGCTGACGCTGACGCTGACGCTGACGCTGACGCTGACGCTGAGCCGATGCCGGCGCGGGCTGGCCGTCCGGTGGTGTGGTGCTCCCCCCGACACCCACCGGTGCCCGCGCGGCGAGGGGGCGAGGACGGACGCGTGCCGAGTCGGTCGTCCTCGCCCCACCGCCCCCTGATCGGCGCAGTTGGGCGGCTGGGCGCGGCGAATGGGGCAGACGGGGACGACAGGTCAGGGCAGGACAAGGCGAGGTGGGGCAGGGCAGGGCGGTGGTGCGGTGCGTCAGCCCTTCACCGCGCCGCCGAGGGCGAACCCACCGCCGAGCCGGCGGGCGACCAGGAGGTACAGGAGGAGCACGGGCGTGGTGTAGAGCAGCGAGAACGCCGCCAGTTGGCCGTAGACCACCGAATTGCGGCTGCCGAAGAAGGTGAACAGGGTGACCGAGGCGGGGAGTTGGTCAGGGGTGAGGAGGAGCATGAAGGGGACGAAGAAGTTTCCCCACATCATGATGAAGCTGTAGACCGTCACCACCGTCAGGCCAGGTCCCATCAGCGGCAGCACGACGGACACCAGCGACCGGAGCCGGGAGGCGCCGTCCGTCCAGGCGGCCTCTTCGAGGGCGATCGGAACGCCGTCCATGAAGTTCTTCATCAGCCAGATGGCGAACGGGAGTTGAGTGGCGGCGAGGAAGAGCGCGGTGCCGAGGATGCTGTCGATCAGCTCCACCCGTACGTACAGCGCGTACACCGGCACCATCACCGCGGTCAGCGGCAGGCAGGTGGTGAACAGCACGGTCAGCAGGTACGGGCGGACCAGTCGGGAGCGGTAGCGGGAGAGTGGATAGGCGGCGAGCGTCGCGCACACCACCGTCAGCAGGGTGCCGCCGCCACAGAGCAGCAGGCTGTTGAGTATCGGCCGGAAGGTGATCTCCTCGTTCCACACCGCGTCGAAGTTCTCCCAGGTCGCGGGGGACGGTGCGGAGATGCGGAGCCCCGCACGGGAGTCGAAGGCGGCGAGCACGAGCCAGACCAGGGGCAGTAGGAACAGCGCGGTGAGGGCGAGCAGGGCCAGATCGGCACCACAGCGCCGCCGCAGCCGGCGGCGAGCGGCGGGGCTGCGGCGGGCTGCCCGGACCTGATGGGTGGCCGGGGTCTGCGGGGCCGGCCGCCGGCGGCGGTCACCGGGGAGCGTCGGGCCTTGGGCGGCGGTGGTGGGTGCAGCCGTGGCCGTGGCGGCGGGCTGGGGCTCGGGTGGGGGCTCGGATGAGGGCGAGGGTCCGGACGCGGGTGCGGGCCTGGAGGCGGGAGCAGGCTGGGTGACCGGCTCGGGGCCGGACGTGGGTGCGGGTGCAGGACTGGGCTTGGACGTGGGCGCGGGCGGAGGACCGGGTTTGGACGGAGGGCCGGGCTTGGACGTGGGTGCGGCTGCGGGTGGGGGCCCGGCTTTCGGCTCCGGTTCGGGCTCGGGTGTGGGGCCCGGGGGCAGGTTGGGTGTGGGCATGGGGTTCACACCTCCGTACGGAGCAGCCGTAGATAGACGGTGGCGAACAGGCCGCCGATGACCAGCAACAGCAGGGCGACCGCCGTGCCGTAGCCGATCAGCGCCTTGAGCAGGGCCTGGTCGTACATGAACACCGGGAGCGTCTGGCTGCGGTTGCCGGGGCCACCGCGGGTCATGGCCCAGATCAGGCCGAAGACGGAGAGCGTTTGGAGGGTGTTGAGCATCAGATTGGTACCGATGGAGCGGCGGATCATCGGCAGGGTGACGTGCCACAGCCGGCGCCAGCCGCCCGCCCCGTCCACCTCGGCCGCCTCGGTGACCTCCCGGGGCACGTCGGAGAGGGCGGCCGAGTAGATGAGCATCGAGAACGCGGTGCCGCGCCAGACGTTGGCGAGCGATACGGCGATGATCGGCGCACTGTAGAGCCAGTCCTGAGCGGGCAGATGGACCCCGTCAAGGATGGCGTTCAAGGTGCCCTCGTCGCGGAAGAAGGCGTAGAGGAGGAAGCCGGCGACGATCTCCGGGACCACCCAGGCCGCGATGACCACGGCCCCGGTCAGGGTGCGGACCGGGCGTGAGGCGCGCTGCACCAACAGGGCGAGGCCGAGACCGAGCGTGTTCTGGCCGACGATTGAGGACAGCACGGTGAAGACCAGGGTGAGCACCACGGCGTTGCGGAAGTGCCGGTCCTGGAAGGCGTGTTGGAAGTTGTCGAAGCCGACGAAGTGCGTCGAAGCGGAGCCGGTGAGCTGCATATCGGTGAAGGCGATGACGATGCAGTACAGGATCGGGCCACCGAGGAAGAGCAACAGCAGGACGGTGGCCGGTGCCAGCGGCAGCCAACGCAACGGCCGGCGGCCATGATCGACGGGGGCGGGGATGGGGGCAGGGGAGGGGGAGGGGGAGGGGGAGGGGGCCCCCGGTCGTGGGGTAACCCCGCCCCCCCCCCCGCCCCCCCCCCCCCCCCCCCCCCCCCCCCCGCGCCCGCACCCCCCCCCCCCCCCCCCCCGCAGCCCCCCCCCCCCCCCCGGGCCCCCCCCGCCCCCCCCCCCC
>NZ_JBEHZD010001230.1:0-290 GCF_040240285.1 Streptomyces sp. HSW2009
CGGGTGTGGGTGGTGGTGCGGATTGCTGTTTGGTCTTCGGGTTGGTGGGGGTTGAGGAGGGTGGCGAGGTGGTGGGTGGTGTGGTGGTTGGGTGTGGTGGGGAGGTCGATGAGTCCGCCCCAGCGGTGGGGGTGTTCGAGGGCGGCGACGCGTCCGAGGCCCCAGATGGGTGTTTGTTGGGGGTGGGGGAGTGGTTCGTTGGGGTGGGTGGTGATGGCGCCTTGGGTGAGGCACCACAGGGGTGCGTTGATGTCGGTGTCGCCGAGGGCTTGGATCAACGCGGTGGTCCC
>NZ_JBEHZD010001231.1:0-237 GCF_040240285.1 Streptomyces sp. HSW2009
ACTACGCCGAACTCGCCGCCCGCGCGGCCGAACACGCCGCGCGGCTGCGCGCCGCAGGAGCCGGCCCGGAGACCGTGGTCGGCGTGCTGCTGCCGCGCTCGCCCGCGCTGGTGACCAGCCTGCTCGCGGTGGCCTGGAGCGGCGCCGGCTATCTGCCGCTGCACCCGCGCTGGCCCGCCGACCGCTGCCGGGAAGTGCTCGCCGCTGCCGGCGCCTGTCTCATATACACATATTACC
>NZ_JBEHZD010001232.1:0-290 GCF_040240285.1 Streptomyces sp. HSW2009
GCCGTGCCCTTCGCCCCGCCGGGCGGCGGCGGTGCCCCGTTCTCCACCCGCACCTCCGCTGCGGTGGCCGCGTAGGCGACGGAGACCGTCACCGGCGCGGCCGGTGCGTGCTTGGCTGCGTTGGTCAGCGCCTCCTGGACGACGCGGTACGCGGCCCGCTCCGCGACCGGGGACGGGGCGGCAGCAGCGGCGTCGCCGGTGACCTGGGGCCCCCCCGCGCGGCCCGCCCCCGCCGCCTCCGCGCCCAGCCCGTCCCGGCTGGCGTCCGGGGCCCGCGCGGGTGCCCCCTC
>NZ_JBEHZD010001233.1:0-290 GCF_040240285.1 Streptomyces sp. HSW2009
GGGGGGGCCGCCCGCGCCGCCCCCCGCGCCCGGGCGGGGGGGGGGGGGGGGCCGGGCCGGCCGGCCCCCCCCCCCCCCCGTACCACCGGTACGGACCGGCGGGGCGAAGCCCGTCCGTACGCCCGGCCGCCCCGCGCGGCCACCTGCCCCACCCGCATCGCCCCACTCCGCCCCGGCCGGCCCCGCGCCCGCCGGGGCGGCGGCGGGGCCCGGGGGGGGCCCCCCCCCCCCGGCGCCGCGGGCCCCCCCCCCGGGAGCGCCCCAACCCCACCCCCCCCCCACAAATAACC
>NZ_JBEHZD010001234.1:0-287 GCF_040240285.1 Streptomyces sp. HSW2009
GGGGGGGGGGGGGGGGGGGGGGCGGGAGACGAGGGAGTACGGCGCCCGCGGGGCGGCGCTGACCGGGCGGCCGGCGCTCGTACTCGGCGCAGCAGCCGGGCGCACAGCCGCGGCCCGGACGGCCCGGGCGACAGGGGAGGCAAGGGGGGCAGGGGAGATCAGGGAGGCCGGTACGGGCCTGCTCGCCGGTGCGGTCGGCAGGGCGGGCGGAGCCGCCGGGCGGGTGGCGGCCGGGCCGCCCCCCCCCCCGGGCAGCCCGGCGCCGCCGAGTGCGGCCCCCCCCCCCC
>NZ_JBEHZD010001235.1:0-287 GCF_040240285.1 Streptomyces sp. HSW2009
CCCATCGGCCGCCGCGTGCCGTCCCGTTCCCGCTCGGCCGCCGCCGGCGCGTCCGGTCGCGGTCCGCCGGCCGCCGCCGGGCCGCCGCCCCACGGGCCCGCCTCCGGGCCTCTCCCCCCGCCAGCCCGTCTACCACCCGCCGGTGCACCGACCCGCCCGCCCCCGGGCGGCGAACCGCCAGCCGCCTCCGGCGCGCCGGGGACCTGGTGCCGAGGGCCGTGCCCACCCCCCGGCCCGGCCCGCGCCCCCGCCGCGGCGCCGACCGCGGCCGGCCGGGCCCCGTGGGC
>NZ_JBEHZD010001236.1:0-285 GCF_040240285.1 Streptomyces sp. HSW2009
GGGGGGGGGCGGCCCCCCCCGCACACCCCCCCCCCCCCCGCCCCCCCCCCCCGCCGGGGGGGGGGGCGGGGGGCCGGCGGGGGGGCCCCCCCCCCCCCCCCCGTCCGTGTGTGGGGGTACGCGTTCGTACGGGACGGCGCGGTCCGCGCGTGGGCTGCACCATGCGTCGCGTGCGGGGCTGCGCCGTCCGCGGGTGGGTGGCGTACCCGTCGCTTGCCGAACGGCGCGGTCCGTACGGGTTGCGCACTTGGTCCGTACGGGCGGGCCCCGCCGTCGGGGCCCGCC
>NZ_JBEHZD010001237.1:0-285 GCF_040240285.1 Streptomyces sp. HSW2009
TAAAACCCCCCGGGGGGGGGGGGGGGGGTGGGGGGGGTCCGGGGGGGGGGGGGCCGGCGGGGGGGGGGCCCCCACCCGCGGCGGCGTGAGTGTGGGTGTGGGTGTGGGTGTGGCGGGGTTATGCCGCGCGGCGGGGTGTGGGCGTGGGTGTGGCGGGGAGGCTGCCCCATCCGGCGGTGGTGTGTGGGCGGGTGTGGGTGTTGGGGCGGGGCCCCCGGGGGGGGGGGGGGGGGCCCGCGCCCCCCCCCGGGGGGGGGGGGGCCCCCCGCCCGGGGGGGGGGCCGG
>NZ_JBEHZD010001238.1:0-284 GCF_040240285.1 Streptomyces sp. HSW2009
GGAAGCCTCGTGAGGGGTGGAGTTGACTGGTACTAATAGGCCGAGGGCTTGTCCTCAGTTGCTCGCGTTCACTGTGTGGTTCCCGGGTTGCGAACAGTCGCGCCGGTGCACCACTTAATTTCTCAGATTTGAGATTTGAGTCATTAAGTTTAATTAATTGAAAAGTGTGCTTGTTCGCTAGAACCCAAAAGGGTTTCGGTGGTCATCGCGTTAGGGAAACGCCCGGTTACATTCCGAACCCGGAAGCTAAGCCTTTCAGCGCCGATGGTACTGCAGGGGGGACC
>NZ_JBEHZD010001239.1:0-281 GCF_040240285.1 Streptomyces sp. HSW2009
CCGGAGCGGGGACGGCCGCCACCCGCCGGGCGCGGCGCGCGTCGTACCAGGTGCCGCCGAGCCGCGGACCGAGCTCGGCCCGCACCCGACGATCCACGGCGCCGGCCCGGTCTTCGGCGGCCAGCCGGTCGAGGGCCGCCGCACGGGTCAGCCCCAGGTCGCGCTGGAGGGCGTCGAGCGCACCGGGCGAGGTGGCGAGCGCGGCACCCCGGGCGGGGGGGGGGGGGGGCCGCCGCGCCGCGCGGCGCGCGGCGCCCGGGGGGGGGGGGGGGGGGGGGCGG
>NZ_JBEHZD010000124.1:0-16222 GCF_040240285.1 Streptomyces sp. HSW2009
CCGCCTCGCGCGCGAGGCTGCGCCGCCCGCCCCGTGCCCCGTGCCCCGTGCCCCGTGCCCCGTGCCCCGTGCCCCGTCAGCAGCGTCGCCGCCCCGTGGCCCCGTAATCCACCCACACCACCGCGCACCACACGAACGCCCACCCCGCCCCATACCAGGCGCGCCGCGACGCGTCCTGAGCCACCGCAGCCCCGGCTACTCCCAGTCGCACACGCCCCGCCGCTCCCACCGCAATGCCCTGCCCTGCCTGCCCGCTCCGGCGTACGGCAACGGGCCGGCCCGTACGCATTGCGTACGAGACCGACCCGCTTCAGTTTGGGACGGCAGCGGCCACTAACACGCAGCCGCTACCACCATGCGCCGCGCCGGTCACCCCTATCTGCCGGGCCCCCGTGCGGCCAATACCCCGCCGCCGTCAGCCCGGTCGTCCGAGGGCATCGGCACGGACGCGGGCACGCGCGGCGCGGCCACCTCCGCGCCACAAACGGAGCGCCGCGCGCCCCCGGTCCTCAGCCCTCCCCCAAGCTCAGCCCTCAAGCGACGTCATCACGTGCTTCACGCGCGTGTAGTCCTCGAAGCCGTAGGCCGAGAGGTCCTTGCCGTACCCCGACTTCTTGAAGCCGCCGTGGGGCATTTCGGCCACCAGCGGGATGTGCGTGTTGATCCACACGCAGCCGAAGTCGAGGGCCTTGGAGAGGCGCATCGCGCGCGCGTGGTTCTTGGTCCAGACGGACGAGGCGAGGGCGTACTCGACCCCGTTGGCGTACTCGATGGCCTGTTCTTCGCTGCTGAAGGACTGGACGGTGATGACGGGGCCGAAGACCTCCTTCTGGATGATCTCGTCGTCCTGCTTCAGGCCGGAGACGACAGTGGGGGCGTAGAAGTACCCCTTGTCGCCGACGCGCTCGCCGCCCGCCTCGACCTTGGCGTGTGCCGGGAGCCGGTCGATGAAGCCGGCGACCTGTGCGAGCTGGTTGGCGTTGTTGAGCGGGCCGTACAGCACGTCGTCATCGTCCGGGGCGCCCGTCTTGGTGTCGGCGGCGGCCTTGGCCAGTGCGGTGACGAACTCGTCGTGGATCGACTCGTGGACCAGCACCCGGGTGGCGGCGGTGCAGTCCTGGCCCGCGTTGAAGAAGCCGGCCGTCGAGATGTCCTCCACCGCCTTGGCGAGGTCGGTGTCCTCGAAGACCACGACCGGGGCCTTGCCGCCGAGCTCCAGGTGCACCCGCTTCAGGTCCTTCGACGCGCTCTCGGCGACCTGCATGCCCGCGCGCACGGAGCCGGTGATGGAGGCCATCGCAGGCACCGGGTGTTCGACCATCAGACGGCCGGTGTCGCGGTCGCCGCACACGACGTTGAAGACGCCCTTGGGGTGGCCGAGTTCAGCCAGTACGCCACCGATGATTTCGGCCATCAGGACGGTCGACGCGGGGGTGGTGTCCGATGGCTTGAGAACGACGGTGTTGCCCGCGGCGAGCGCCGGGGCGAACTTCCAGACGGCCATCATCATGGGGTAGTTCCACGGGGCGACCTGCGCGCAGACGCCGATCGGTTCGCGCCGGACGATGGACGTCAGGCCCTCCATGTACTCACCCGCCGAACGCCCCTCCAGCAGGCGCGCCGCGCCCGCGAAGAAGCGGATCTGGTCGACCATGGGCGGGATCTCTTCGGTCCGGGTCAGGCCGAGAGGTTTGCCGGTGTTCTCCGACTCAACGGCGATCAGTTCCTCCGCGCGCTCCTCGAAGGCGTCCGCGATCTTCAGAAGGACCTTCTGCCGCTCGGCAGGGATCAAATCGCGCCACGCGGGGAAGGCCGCCTTGGCAGCGTCCATGGCGGCGTCCACGTCCGCCGCGGCGGAGAGCGGGGCGCTGGCGTACGCCTCGCCGGTGACCGGATTGACCACCTCCGTGGTCCGCCCGTCGGCGGCGTCCCGGAACTCCCCGTCGATGTAGTTGCGCAAACGACGCAGCTCGGTGGTCACAGCCACCCCTCCCTGCCTGGTTGTCCGATGGGTGAGACACCCACCCTAGCCCCCAGGTTGACGCTTTCGACATACCCACTCGCCGAAAACTGCGGAATCAGTCACTCAGCCGAATCCAAACAACGGATTCCGGCATTCTAGAGTTGCGACACGGCCGAGTCCTCGTGCACAGTGAGTCGGGTGGCCACACCTGACAGACACAGTTCGCCCTCGATCGACGCCGTCTCGCTGGCGATCATCGAGCAGCTCCAGGAAGACGGACGGCGCCCGTACGCCGCGATCGGCAAGGCCGTGGGCCTCTCGGAGGCGGCGGTGCGCCAACGCGTACAGAAGCTGCTCGACCAGAACGTGATGCAGATCGTCGCCGTCACCGACCCGCTCACCGTGGGGTTCAGGCGCCAGGCGATGGTCGGCATCAACGTCGAGGGGGACCTCGACCCCGTGGCCGACGCCCTGACGGCCATGGAGGAGGTGGAGTACGTCGTCGTCACGGCGGGCTCGTTCGACCTGCTGATCGAGATCGTCTGCGAGGACGACGACCACCTCCTGGAAATGATCAACAAGCGGATTCGCACGCTGCCTGGCGTGCGCTCCACCGAGAGCTTCGTCTACCTCAAGCTCCGGAAGCAGACCTACACCTGGGGAACGAGATAGCCATGAGCGTCAACACCGATCCGGCGGCGACCAACGCGCGCCATTCCAAGGCGGCGTACGACCACCTGTGGATGCACTTCACGCGCATGTCCTCGTACGAGAACGCCCCCGTGCCCACCATCGTGCGCGGCGAGGGCTCGTACGTGTACGACGATCAGGGCAAGCGGTACCTCGACGGGCTGGCCGGGCTGTTCGTGGTGCAGGCCGGGCACGGCCGGACGGAGCTCGCCGACGCCGCGCACAAGCAGGCGCGGGAACTCGCCTTCTTCCCGGTGTGGAGCTACGCGCACCCCAAGGCGATCGAACTGGCCGAGCGGCTCGCGCACTACGCGCCAGGTGACCTGAACAAGGTCTTCTTCACCACCGGCGGCGGCGAAGCCGTGGAGACGGCCTGGAAGCTCGCGAAGCAGTACCACAAACTGACCGGCAACCACGCCAAGTACAAGGTCATCTCGCGCGCCGTCGCCTACCACGGCACGCCCCAGGGCGCGCTGTCCATCACCGGGCTGCCCGCGCTCAAGGCTCCGTTCGAGCCACTGGTGCCCGGCGCGCACAAGGTCGCCAACACCAACATCTACCGGGCGCCGTTGCACGGGGACGACCCGGTGGCGTTCGGCCGCTGGGCCGCCGACCAGATCGAGCAGCAGATCCTCTTCGAGGGGCCGGAGACGGTCGCCGCCGTGTTCCTCGAACCGGTGCAGAACGCCGGCGGCTGCTTCCCGCCTCCGCCCGGCTACTTCCAGCGGGTCCGCGAGATCTGCGACCAGTACGACGTGCTGCTCGTCTCCGACGAGGTGATCTGCGCCTTCGGCCGCCTGGGCACCATGTTCGGATGCGACAAGTTCGGCTACGTGCCGGACATCATCACCTGTGCCAAGGGCATGACCTCCGGCTACTCGCCGATCGGTGCCACGATCGTCTCCGACCGCATCGCCGAGCCGTTCTACTCGGCGGACAACACCTTCCTGCACGGCTACACCTTCGGCGGCCACCCGGTCTCGGCCGCCGTCGCCCTGGCCAACCTGGACATCTTCGAACGCGAGGGCCTCAACCAGCACGTCCTCGACCACGAGGCCGCCTTCCACACCACCCTCTCCCGCCTCACCGACCTCCCGATCGTGGGCGACGTGCGCGGCAGCGGCTTCTTCTACGGCATCGAACTGGTCAAGGACAAGCACACCAAGGAGACCTTCACCGACGAGGAGTCCGAGCGCCTCCTGTACGGCTTCGTCTCCAAGAAGCTGTACGAGAACGGCCTCTACTGCCGCGCCGACGACCGGGGCGACCCGGTCATCCAGCTCTCCCCGCCCCTCATCGCGGACCAGGCCACGTTCGACGAGATCGAGCAGATCGTACGGAGCGTCCTGACGGAGGCTTGGACCAAGCTCTGAGGCCGACCGCATCTACGCGGCGCCCCGCGTCCCTGCCTGCTTGGCCTGTTTGGCTCGGTCTGACTGGCTCGGTCGTCTGGTCCGCGGCTGCCCCTGCTTGGCTCCGTTCCGACTCGTGCGGGGGTTGAGGTGGAGCGGAGAGCTGGGGCGCGGGCACGGGCTCGGGTGGGCAATGGGCAACTGGGCGTGCGCCCACGCCTCGGTCCGAGAGCCCCGGAGCGCACGGTCAGCGGATCACCCGACGCTCTGGCTGGGGGGCGGAGCACGGGGCTGAGGTACGAGCCTGCGGGGCAGAGGGACGGGGTACGGAGCCGGGGGCATGGCACTTTGGCACTGACGGTACGAGCTTGTGGGGCGTGGCAATGGTGGCCTGCGCGCCGTTGCAGAGGTACGGGGCACGGGGTACGGGCGGCGGAGGGCGGCAGTCGCGAGTACGGAGATAGCCGGCCCTTACGAGCTGACCGACCGAAGCTGAGAGCGGAGATCGGAGGTACGGGCCCTGGGGCATAGGGCACGAGTCCTGGGGCACAGGGCACGGCGGGGCGAGATGTGCTGGAGCGGGACGCTTCAACGGGGAGGGAAGGCGTGGGGCCGCGGTTGTGTGGCGTCGTTGGGCCCAGCCTCACCCCGCAGGAGAGGCCGGCGCCAAGCGGGCATGGCGAACTGGTGGACCGCTGCCCCCGAACTACCGCTACACCGCTCCGTGTCCTCGCGTCCCCGTGCCTCGTGTCCGTTCCGTCGATTCTGTTACGTCGATTGGGTTCGACTGGTTCGGTTCTGCTCGATCTGGAAGAGGCATTCCGGATGGGCTCCGTACGCCCCCAGGCCGCCGCACGCCATGAGCACCCGCCCACCCCAGCGGAGCCATCTCCGCGCAGTCCACGAGCATGACGTGCTGCCACGTTCGCCTGCCCCATCTATGACGCCGGCTCTAGGCAGGGCTCAGCCCCAGTAACGGGGCCCTCGCGCCGGCTGCGATGGGACGCCCTATGGCCTCCGGCGACATGCGCCACGGCGCAATCGTGAGGACGGGGCACGGTGCGCCCCGTGCCCCGCGTGACGGCCGCCCGCCCCGTACTCCGCACCTCGCGCGCGAGGCTGCGCCGCCCGCTCCGTGCTCCGTGCTCCGTGCTCCGTGCTCCGTGCTCCGTGCTCCGTGCTCCGTGCTCCGTGCTCCGGCAGTGTCCGGATGGAGTCCGACACCTGGGCAAGTCCACCGCGTGCGGAGGCACGGAGCGGAGGAATCACGAAGTAAGCAGAGCCCCCGCCCCCGGCCGTCTGCATGGGTCATCGACGTCAACGGGCGTCCGCGTGCGGCGCCATGCACCCTGCGTCGACCACATCCACCACGCCCCCGCCGCATCACGCACCCCAGAGCACGCACCAGGCCATGGCGCGAACGGCTGATTCGAGGGCTGATCGGAGGAATGACGCCGCGTCGGCGCCGTGGTTGTGGGCTGTTCCGCCGTCCGATTCCTTACCGTGCCAGTGACCGATCGTCCCTGTCTTCGTTCACTCAGCCAGGGAACGCGGACAATCGTCAGCAACCGAGGTACTTCCATGGTGGCTCCGCCCGACAACGATGTGCTGTGGGCGCGCGCCCTCACCTACGCCTACGGCGGTTCCCCGGCACTGACCGGAGTCTCCCTCGGGGTTCCTGAAGGGGAGATCCTCGCTGTGTCCGGGCCCCGTGGCTCAGGGAAGACCACCCTGCTGCGCTGTCTGTCCGGCCAGCTCCTGCCCGACAGCGGCGAGGTGTGGTTCAACAGCGCACCGGTACACACCCTGACGCCCCTCGCGCGGGAACGGCTACGAGGTGAACGGTTCGGCTGGATCGATCCCGAGCCGTTTCTCGTACCTGAACTGACCGCCTGGGAGAACGCCGCGCTCCCCCTCATGCTCCGCGGCGTACGGCGCAAGAACGCCAGGCACATGGCGCACGAATGGCTCGACAGGCTCGACGTCGGTGAGTGCGCACGGAGCCGCCCGGCCGCCCTCCTCCAGGCGCAGCGACAGCGCGTCTCCGTCGCCAGGGCCCTCGCCGCCGAACCGGCCGTCCTCTTCGCCGACGAACCGACAGCCCCGCTGCACACGGCCGACCGCGAACAGGTGCTCCGCACCATCACCACGGCAGCACGTTCACACGGCATCACGGTGCTGCTCACCTGCCAGGGCTCGGAGGTCGAACCACTGGTCGACCGCTCCATCTCGCTCGTCGACGGTCGCCGCAGCGGGCCGGTCGTCGCCCCTGACGCGGAGGGCAATGCGGCGTGTTCAGTCTCCGCCTAGTCCTGGGTGCCGGCCCGCTGGTTCAAGTGCGGCGGTCGCTGGTCGCCCTCGCGTCCGCGGGGGTCGGCTTCCTCCTGCTGTGCTCACTGGGGTACGCGCTGGGGCACCCTGACGAAACGTCCGAGTCCGTCGCCCGGCTGCTCTGGTGCGCGGCTCCGCTTGCCGCCACGGTCCAACTCGCCCTTTCGGTAGATCGTGTTGACTCACCAACCCGTTCCGTCCCACCAGGTCTGGCCGCCGCCGGCTACGGCCCCTTTCGCCGGTCGCTGCTCGCCGCGGCGGCAACCGCGCTGATCTGCTCAGCCGGCAGCCTGCTCGCGCTCTTCGTCTTCGTCTACCTACGGGGCAGCCTGGTCGCCCCACCATCTGGCGGGCCCGCCATCGACGCCCTGGCCGTGGGTTACCACCTTCCGGCCGGCGCCGTACTGACACTCCTCTCGGTGCTGCCCGTCCTCGCCGCGGCAGCCAGTGCCTACGGCTACCGGGCACACGTCCCATCGAACGCGCGCCCTGCCCGTGCGCCACGGAGCGCACGCACGGCGCGCGCTGCCGCAGCAATCGCCGCCGCTTCCTGTCGCCCTGCCCCCTACATCTCCCGAACCGCGCTGGCCTCCCCGGAGCCGGTCGCCCCGCAGAGCGGCATCGTGCCGTCAGGGGGCCCGCCCCTCGGCATCGAGGTGGCCGCCCCGTCAACCACAGCGACACCGGAGCCAACAAGCACAGACACGGCCCCGTCACCCCACACCGCCGTCAGGACGGCTGTCTCCCCCTCCACAGCCGAAGTGGCGGGCCTGCCGTGGGGAGTCGCGTTGATCTCGGTGGGGCTGGCGCTTGAGGCGTACGTCAGCCGCGACACGTCCACCACCCAGGACCTCATCCCCATGCCCGGCCAGCTGAGCGGCTCGGCCATCGCAGTCCTCGCAGCCTGGTTCCTGGCCTCGATGGGGCTCGTACTCGCCGGCCCCGGCCTCGTACGCGGCTGCGGCCAGTTGCTCACGGCGGGGCGGCCGGGAGGCGTACGGCTTCTCGCGGGACGGGGTCTCCAGGACGAGGCGGGCAGACTCGGCCGCCCCCTAGGGGCACTCTGTGCGGTCGCCAGCAGCACCTACGTGGCGACCCGACTCCACGACGCCGTACCCGGCCTGACGGCCGACCGTCCGCTCGGCCCCCTCACGGGCCTCGGCGCCGCACTCGTCGTGGGCTGCACGACGGCCACCGCACTCCTGACCATGTGGGAGTGCCGGCACGCACGTGCCACAACCACCCAGGCGCTGCTCCGCCTCGGCACCCCCCGAACCGCGCTTCGCAACGCTGCCGCGCTCCGGGTAGCGGCCGTCATGGCAGTTCTCACTAGCCTCACCTGGCTGGTCGCCGAACTAGCCGTCATGCCCCTCGTACCGTGACCCGAATGCAGCACCCGGCCATGAGGCAATCCGCCACGACCCCAGCCTGAAGCCCAACCACAAGTCCGCGCACACCGGTCTGGCGCTTCACCCGTGGCTGGTCAGCCAGTACGGGCGAGCACCGCAACGCGCGGTGTGTCCCGTTGGCCTCACTGCGGAGTGACCGCGCCACCAACGCTCCGCCAAGCACGATCCGTACACACGCAAGCCGCTCCAGCCAGTGCGGTCACCAGCTTCCTCTACGCAGACACGACGGCGCCCCGTACTCCGCACCTCGCGCGCGAGGCTGCGCCGCCCGCTCCGTGCTCCGTGCTCCGTGCTCCGTGCTCCGTGCTCCGTGCTCCGTGCTCCGTGCTCCGTGCTCCGTGCTCCGTGCTCTCCAGGATGGGTGCGCGGGGGCCTCGCAACCAAGCCGATGGGCTTCCCGTAACGAGCAACGCTCAGCCTCGTGCTCCCGCAGACAGGTCGCCGGCGCACAGCACCATCTCGGTGTCGCTCAACTCGTTTTCAGGTAGGCGCCTTTAGGGATCCGATGGGAATTCACTTCCCGCTGCCGTTCCGCACAGGGCTTCACATACGGACGTCAACGCCCCGGAGCCTGGGCCCTAGCATGGCCGCGTGGCCATCAACGACACCGCCCTCGACCAGAGCGACCGCGAGATCGAATCCCTCGCCGAGTTCGACCAGGTCGTCGCCGCGGGTTCCCTGATCGGGTTTCGAATACAGTCGGTGGACCTGACGGAGCGCACCTTCGCCCTGCTGTCGACGGACACCTCCGAAGCCGTGTTCCTGGGCTGCGCCATGCAGCCGGAGGCAACGGCCAAGGTCCGGGCCAGCGGGGCTCTCGTCTTCCCGCCGGTGCCGCATCTGCCGTTCAACCCGTACCGCGGTGCCCTCTACTCGGCCGGCGAGCTCTTCCACGGCCTTGCAGACGGGTACGAGCAGACGCCTGACGCCCAGGCCTACGCCTGGTTCGAGCACACCAAGGCCGACGGCGACATCTTCGCCTCCATGCTGCGCAGCATCCACGACGACGCCGTGTCCGACGCGCTGGATGAACACCTCACCGGCGCTCGGGTGGTGGGCGTGATGGGCGGCCACGCACTGGAGCGCGGCAGCATGGAGTACGCCGGAGCCGCTGAACTCGGCAGGACCCTGGCCCGCAGCGGGCTGACGGTCGCGACGGGCGGGGGCCCCGGCGCCATGGAGGCGGCGAACCTGGGGGCCTACACCGCCCCGTTGGCCAACACTGCCTTGGACGAGGCACTGGAGCTATTGGCCAAGGCCCCGTCCTTTGCCCCGTCCATAGGGCACTGGGCGTCAGCAGCCTTCGACGTACGGAACCGTTGGCCGAGCGGCGGCACGTCCATCGGCATCCCCACCTGGTTCTACGGACACGAGCCGCCCAACGTCTTCGCCTCGCACATCGCGAAGTACTTCGCGAACGCCACCCGCGAAGACGGGCTACTCGCACGGAGCAACGCAGGGGTGGTCTTCCTGCCCGGAGCCGCAGGTACGGTGCAGGAAATCTTCGACAACGCCACGCCGAACTACTACGAATCGCGCGGCGAACCCACTCCGATGGTCCTCGTCAACCGTCACCACTGGACGCTTGAACTGCCCGCCTGGCCACTGCTCCAGACCCTCGCCAACGGGCGCCCGATGGCCCGCCGCATCGCACTCGTCGACACGGTCGAAGACGTGCCAGAAGCTCTGGCTCGCCTGACCACGGCGTAGGCCAGGGTGACTCGGCCGCCAGCCGTCGCGTACAGCTCCGTGCGGTGTACCGGCAGCTCGCTGTGGGTGAATGGTCGAACCCACTGTTGTCCCAGCTTGCTCTTAGACTTCCCGGGTCCCTGTACGTCCGCAACAGGCCATCAGCCAGCTCGCGCAAGGACGGACCCGTCCGCGCCTGGCGTACAAACGCCTGACCGGACCGCAGGGCGAAAGCTCAGGGCCCCGTGCTTCTGCCACACACACCGCGCGGCGTCCCTCCCGGTCCGGTCAGCCCTACAGCTCGCTCGCCGCGCCCGCGTGCTCAGCCGCCCAGACTGCACGCCCCGGTTCGCTCATTGCTCCGCCGCCCCGTGCCCCGTGCGGGATCTCCAGCCCGTACCAGCGAAGACGAACGGCGCCGCGCCCCGCGCGCGAGGCTCCACGCCCCATCCCCAACCCTGCTCCCTGCTCCGCACTCCGCACGGCATGGTGCTCCCCCATCCGCCCCGTACGCAGCCACTCGCTCACTCAGCCCCATACACCGCTCTGGGACAGCAAAAGCGGGCCCGACGCCACAGCCTCCAGGTCACCTGCGGATCAAGCCGGATCGCCCAGCACCACCACATCCTCCGCCACGAACTCGACCGACACCCGGTCCCCCTCCGCTGGTGCGTCCCGCAACGGGCACGCTGCCTCCAGTGTCGGGCCGTGTTCGGGCCGCAGGAGCAGCGAGACACCTAGGCCGCCCCGGAACGTCCGCGCTTCCACGACGCAGGCAAGGCCATCGCCGGCTGCCGCGAAACGCACTCCGATCGGTCGCACCAGAAGACGGCACGGCCCAGGACGCGCTCCGTCGGGTACGGGAATCGCCCCCCAGGGCGTGTCCGCCGTGGCCCCGCTCACGGTGGCTTTCACGACGTTGTCGAAGCCGAGGAAGCGGGCGACGAACTCGGAGGCGGGGCGCTGCCAGACCTCAAGCGGCGTTCCCACTTGGGCGACACGGCCCTCCCGCATGACCACCACACGATCAGCGAGCGCGAACGCCTCCCCCTGGTCGTGCGTGACAGCGAGCACCGTCGTACCGAGTTGGCGGAACATCTGGCGGAGCTCCACGACGAGCCGCTCCCGCAGCCCCCGGTCGAGCTGGCCCAGGGGCTCGTCCAGCATCAGCAGCTTCGGACGTGGGGCCAACGCGCGCGCCAGCGCCACCCGCTGCTGCTCGCCGCCTGACAGGGCAGCGATCGCCCTGCGTTGCGCCCCTGGCAGACCTACGAGGTCGAGGAGTTCGGCTACGGTGCGGTCGACATCGGTTCGCTCCGCTCGTCGCATACGCAGGCCGAACGCGACGTTGCCGGCCACGTCGCGCTGCGGGAACAGTTGATGGTCCTGGAACATGAGGCCGACGCCCCTGCGATGGGCCGGCACCTTGGACTGGTCACGCCCACCGAGCCAGACCCGCCCCGCTTCCGCCGCCTGGAGACCCGCCACCACACGAAGCATGGTGGACTTACCGCTCCCACTCGGCCCTAGCACGCAGACTGTCTCGTGCTCGGCCACGTCGAGGTTCACCGCGTCCAGCGCGAGTCGGTCGCGGAACCTGACCGTCACCGCGTCCAACCGCAGAAGAGCCCCGTCCAGCGCCCCGCGCTCCGTGCCCCGTGCCCCGTCGCCCCATGCCCCGTCCTCGCGCCGCTCCGCCGGCGTGGGACGTTTGGCCGTGGGACGTTCGGCCGTGGAAGGTAGCGGGGCGGAGGGCGCCGGGGCGCGGCGCTCCGACGTCCCCGACGAATCGTCGCCCTGCTGTGCGGCGGGGGGCTGCGGCCCGCGGCCCCCATCAGCCCGTTTCTTGTCCGACGACGTCATCTAGAACTCTCCCGAACGGTTGATACGGAGCCGCTCAAGGACCAGCAGCGCTGCCGCACAGACGACCATCAAGATCGTGCTCAGGGCCATGGCCTGGCCGTAGTTGAGTTCCCCGGCGCGGCCCAGGAAGCGGGCGATGGCCACCGGCAGGGTGGGGTTGTCGGAGCGTGCGATGAAGACGGTCGCCCCGAACTCGCCCAGCGACACGGCGAACGCGAAGCCCGCCGCGATCAGCAACGCCCGCCGGACGAGCGGCAGGTCCACCTCGCGCCAGGCACGGACCGGCGACGCGCCCAGGACGGTCGCGGCCTCGCGCAGTCGATCGTCGACTGCACGGAGCACCGGCAGCATCGTGCGGACCACGAACGGCACGCCAACCAGGGCCTGCGCCAGCGGCACCAGGAACCACGAGGCCCGCAGGTCCAGCGGCGGCTCGTCCAAGGTGATCAGGAAACCGAACCCTACGGTGACCGCAGACGTTCCGAGCGGCAACATCAGGAGCGCGTCGAAGCCCCGTACCAGCCGCCCCGCCCGCGCCGGTTCGCCGCCCCGTGGTCCGCGCACGGTGAGCGCGGCAGCGGCAAGGCCACCGACGAGCAGCGCGATGACGGCCGCCGCCAACGCGTACTGCAACGAGTTCCACAACGCGTCCAGGGGCGCAACGACGAAGGTGCCACCGCTCTCATCGGCGGAAGCCAGCACCCGGTAGAAGTCGAAACCGTACCCACTGGGGCCGGAGAACGACCGCTCCACGAGGACGGCCAGAGGCAGCAGTATCAGCAGGGCGATCACCACGAGGACACTCACCTGCAGTGTCCATTGCCCCGCGCCCCGTGGGCGACGGGCCGTGTGCGAGGCATCCACCAGCCGGAGGGTCGTCTCCCGCCGCCGCACCGTCCACGCGTGCACGGCGAGCAGCGATGCCACCGCGGCGAACTGAGTGAGGGTGAGCACGGCAGCCGTGGGCAGATCCAGAAGTTGCGCGGTCTGCCGGTAGATCTCCACCTCCAACGTCGCGTAGCGCGGCCCACCGAGGATCTGGACGGCGCCGAAGGACGTGAAGGTGAACAGGAAGACCATGAGGGCCGCCCCGGCGATGGCTGGCCCCAGAGCAGGCAGCGTCACCCTGCGCCAGGCCGCGAACCGCCCGGCCCCCAACATCCGCGCCGCCTCCTCCTGCCGCGGATCGAGTTGCGCCCACAGTCCACCGACGGTGCGTACGACCACGGCGTAGTTGAAGAACACGTGGGCGAGCAGGATGGCCCACACCGTGGTGTCCAGTCGCACGCCCCACAGCTCGTCGAGCAGCCCACCGCGCCCCAGCAGCGCGAGGAACGCCGATCCGGCGACCACGGTGGGCAGCACGAAAGGCACCGTCACCACCGCCCGCAGCACCTGCTTGCCCGGGAAGTCCAGGCGCGCGAAGACGTACGCGCCGGGGAGTGCGAGAGCGAGGGTCAGCCCCGTGGACGCGGCGGCCTGCCAGGTGGTGAACCACAGGACGTCCAGTACGTCGGGGTCGCTCAGGACCTCACCGATGCGGCCGAACTGCCACGTGCCGCCCGCACGGAGCCCGCGCGCCGTGATGGCGGCGACCGGATAGCCGAAGAAGAGCCCGAAGAAGCCGAGCGGTACGGCCATCAGGCCGAGCCGGAGCACCGATGTCCGCCATGCTCGCGGGTGGCGTTTACGGGGGCCCGTACGCCATCGCCCGGACGCGCCGCGCGCCCCGTACTCGGCGCCCCGTGCTCCGTGGCTCTGGCTGCCGTCCTCGCGCTCGGTGCCCCGCGCTCCGTGCCCCCTTGCTGCCATTCCGGCGCACCGGTCTCCGCGGCCGGCTGCCCCGTGCCCCGTGCCCCGTTCGGCTGCCCCGTGCTCCGTGTCGGGAGGCAGTCCGTCGTTCACCTCACGACGAGCGAAGTCCACGACTTGATCCACTGCTCACGATTGTCGGTGATCTCCTTCGGAGCAACCGTCGCCGGCTTGGCGATCTGGGCCCCGTACTTGGTGAACACCTCCGGCAGCTTCGCGCCTTGCCGAACCGGGTTGACGTACATCGAGACCGGCACGTCCTCCTGGAAGGTCTTGCTCAGCATGAAGTCCAGCAGTGCCTTGCCGCCCTTGGTGTTCTTCGCTCCGTCGAGCAGCCCGGCGAACTCGATCTGGCGGAAGCAGGTCCCGGTGGCCACGCCCGTCGGGCCTTCCTTGGGCTGGGGCTCGACACCGACCACCTCTGCGGGCGGGCTGGAGGCGTACGAGACGACGAGCGGCCTGTCGCCCTTGCCGGAGCCTCCGCTGGAGCCGGAGAAGCGGTCGTTGTACGCCTGCTCCCAGCCGTCGACGACCTCGACCCCGTTGCCCTTCAGCTTCTTCCAGTAGTCCTGCCAGCCGTCGGCTCCGTAAGTGCCCACGGTGCCGAGCAGGAAGGCGAGCCCGGGCGATGACGTGGCGGCGTTCTCGGTCACCAGGAGGTTCTTGTACTGGGGCTTGATCAGGTCGTCGAAGGTGTTGGGCGGGGCGAGCTTCTTGTCGGCGAAGAACTTCCGGTCGTAGTTCACGCAGATGTCGCCGGTGTCCACCGGGGTGACACGGTGCTTCGCGGCATCCAGTTGCAGCGCCGACGGCACCGTGTCGAGGTCCTTGGCGCGGTACGGGGCGAAGACGCCTTTGTCGAGTGCGCGCGAGAGCAGGGTGTTGTCCACGCCGAAGAACACGTCACCCTGCGGGTTTCCCTTGGACAGGATGGCCTGGTTCACAGCCGCCCCGGCATCGGCGCCGCGGACCACCTTGACCTTGTAGCCCGTCTGCTTGGTGAACTCCTTCCAGACGCCCTTCGACACCTGGAAGGAGTCGTGCGAGACGACGGTGACCGTCTTGGAGTCCGACCCGCTGCCGGAATCGCCGCAGGCGGCGAGCGTCGCGACGCCGAGGGCGCCGATCGCGGCGGTGCTCACGGCACGCCGAAGGTAACTGTTCATGAGTGACTCTGACTCCCTACGCCGGTATGACCCGGATCAGGTCCGAGGGTCTGCGGCCCCTCACAGGTGCCGCACTCTCAGCGCCTCGGCGCTCCCCTGTCGGAAATGTTCGCTTGTACGACCAAAGCAATATTGCGGCACATTATCAGCGCCGCATCCCGCGACGAAGCCGCACTACCGTCGCGTCGCACGGAGCCTCGCGCACACGGGGCACGGGGCACGGGGCACGGGGCACGGGGCACGGGGCACGGGGCACGGGGCACGGGGCACGCCGAGTATGCGGTACGGAGCGGCGCCCCCCTGGCGCCGTCAGCGCTCGGACGCCGCCAGTTGCCCACACGCCCCGTCGATCTCCTGACCACGGGTGTCCCGAACCGTCACGGGTACGCCATGCGCTTCGAGCGCCGCCACGAACGCCCGCTCGTCCTCCGGTCGCGAGGCGGTCCACTTCGACCCGGGCGTGGGGTTGAGCGGGATGAGGTTCACGTGGACCCGGTGCCCGCGGAGCAGCTTCCCCAGCAGGTCGGCGCGCCAGGCCTGATCGTTGATGTCCCTGATCAGGGCGTACTCGATGGAAATCCGACGGCCGGACTTCTCCGCGTACTCCCAGGCGGCGTCCAGCACCTCACGCACCTTCCAGCGCGTGTTGACAGGTACCAGGGTGTCCCGGAGTTCGTCATCGGGTGCGTGCAGGGACACCGCGAGACGGCACTTGAAGCCCTCGTCCGCGAACCGGAGCATCGCGGGGACCAGGCCGACGGTGGACACCGTGATGCCACGCTGCGAGAGCCCCACGCCGTCCGGCTCCGGGTCGGTCAGCCGTCGGATGGCGCCGACCACCCGGTTGTAGTTGGCCAGCGGCTCACCCATGCCCATGAAGACGATGTTCGACAGCCGGGCCGGGCCACCAGGTACCTCGCCGTCCCGCAGGGCCCGCATGCCGTCGACGATCTGGTGCACGATCTCGGCCGTGGAGAGGTTACGGTCCAGCCCCGCCTGCCCCGTGGCGCAGAACGGGCAGTTCATGCCGCAGCCCGCCTGAGACGAGATGCACATCGTGACCCGGTCCGGGTAGCGCATGAGCACGGACTCGACCAGAGTGCCGTCGTGGAGCCGCCAGAGCGTCTTGCGGGTGGTGTCGTCGTCGCAGCTGATGTGCCTGACCACGTTCATGAGGTCCGGCAACAGTTCGGCAGCCAGCTTCTCGCGCGCCGCGGCGGGGATGTCGGTCCAGCCCGCCGGGTCGTGCGCGTAGCGCGCGAAGTAGTGCCGGGAGACCTGCCCAGCACGGAACGGCTTCTCACCGATGGCAGCCACGGCCTCACGGCGCTCGGCAGGGGTGAGATCGGCGATGTGCCGCGGCGGCTTCTTGGCTCCGCGCGGCGCGACGAAAGTGAGTTCTCCAGGTGCAGGCATGGTCCATCTAGTGTCGCAGACGTACGCCAAAGGACTCGCCGACCGTGATCAACAGGCTGGGGCACCACGAAACCGCAGGCCAGAAGGTTAAGCCACCACGAAGCCCGCTCTGTTCTGCCCCTCCCCCATGCGCAACCGCGCGGAGCGCCGGTATGCAGGGAGCAGACCTGTCCACCCGTCTGCCGTCTCTTGCGCGATGTCTGCTTCGTACGCATCCCCGTCGAGGAGAAACCCACACTCGCCCCGCCAGGCACGCACCACTCCCGAACACAGCGAGGGGACCCTCACCGCCCCACTACCAGGACGCCGCGCCCCGTGCGCTGCCAGCTACGCGATACAAGCAGGCACCCTGAAGGCCGCGCCCTACCTCACAGCACCCCCAAGCTCGGGACATGACGCTCCGTGCCCAAGGTGAAACCCAGGCACCGCGACGAACCGTGGAACACCACTGCACGGTGCTCCGTGCTCCGTGCTCCGTGCTCCGTGCTCCGTGCTCCGTGCTCCGTGCTCCGTGCTCCGTGCTCCGTGCTC
>NZ_JBEHZD010001240.1:0-279 GCF_040240285.1 Streptomyces sp. HSW2009
CCGGCACCCGGGGCCCTGGCACACCGACGGGCGATGCGAACTGGCCCGTACCGTCCGGCAGTTCACCGTCCCGTGCGGGGTCGGACCAGGGGATGCGCGCGGCCGGGATGGCGCTCGGGGCGCCGTGCGGGCCGCCGATCTCGTACGCAACGTCCGTACTCGGCTGACCGTCGGCGCCGGGGTGGGCGCCGGCCGCGGCGTCGCCCTGGGCGTTCGCGTCAGGGCTCGTGTTGGTGCTGGTGTTGGTGCTCGCGTTGGCGGCGGCCGGGTCGCCGGGGG
>NZ_JBEHZD010001241.1:0-277 GCF_040240285.1 Streptomyces sp. HSW2009
GGGGGGGGGAGGGCGGCGGCCCGGCGGTCGGCGGCCCGCTGGCCACCCAGCCGGCGACGGTGCTGGCCGGCGACGTACGGCAGACGGCGGAACGGCTGCACGCGTACTGGGGCGCGGGGGCCGGCCACGCGGTCCTCGCCTTCGCCGACGGCGACTGGCGGGCCCAGGTGGACCTGCTGGCCGAGGTACGGGCGCTGCTCGACTGACGGAGCGGGCGGGGCGGCGGTCGTGGGCGGGCCGGCCGTACGAGGCTGCGGTGTGGGGGGGGGCCCCGGGG
>NZ_JBEHZD010001242.1:0-276 GCF_040240285.1 Streptomyces sp. HSW2009
CACCCCCCGACTGCCGGCCGTCGCGGGGCCTCGGAGATGTGTAAACGACACAGCCCCCACCACCCCACGCCCGACGCCGCCCCGGCCCACCCCGGCGCCTCCCGAGACCACCGCCCCCGCGCCGCACTCCCCGGCTCCGCCCGCCGTGGTGGCGCCGCCGCCCGCTCCGACGTCAGCCGCGCCCACGCCGGCCGTACCGGCCCCGCCGGCACCGGCCCGCCCCGTACCCCCGCGGGCCAGGCCCGTCCCGGCGGCGCGCGCGCCGCCGCGGCCCGG
>NZ_JBEHZD010001243.1:0-276 GCF_040240285.1 Streptomyces sp. HSW2009
GTCGTTTAGGACTTCTCGCGTGCTTCGCGATACGATTTGCGGAGGTCAGAGCACCGAAGCAGCGCATTTCATCGGCGCAAGACACGGATTTGCGGTTTGGCGGCATGGCGATCACCAGGCACCGAGCCTCGGTTGCACATCGAGAGCGAGGCAACTGCCGAGTCGGTCTCGCATGCCCGGCCACGGGTGCACCGCTTTCAACGAGGTTGCTTTTTTAATAACTCCGCGATGTAATCATGAAATGTTAGTATTCGTTTTATTGTGGTTTTGCTGCTT
>NZ_JBEHZD010001244.1:0-275 GCF_040240285.1 Streptomyces sp. HSW2009
AGGTAGGTGTTGGCGGCGGCGTAGGCGCCTTGGTGGCTGCCGCCCCAGGTGGCGGCGCCGGAGGAGAAGAGGACGAATGCGCTGAGGTCCAGGTCCTTCGTCAACTCGTGCAGGTGGTACGCGGACAACGCCTTCGACCGAAGGACGTGCTGGAGCCGGTCCGGGCCCAACCCTTCGATGTACTCGGTGTCCGTTGTCCCGGCGGCGTGGATGATGGTGGTGAGGGGGGTGTGGGTGGGGATGGTGTTGAGGAGGTTTTGGAGTTGTTGGGGGTT
>NZ_JBEHZD010001245.1:0-275 GCF_040240285.1 Streptomyces sp. HSW2009
GGGCGGCGGGCCGGCCCACCGTCGTACGGCTGGGCCGGCTGGCTCCCGTCATACGCGCGCGGGGCGCCACCGTCGTACGCGCGCGGGGTGCCGCGTTCCACGGTGCGGGGCGGCGGGCCGGCCGGCTCGTCGGTGGTGGCCGGGTGGCGGGGTTTGTCGCCGGCGTTGGCTGGCTGGCGCGGCATGCCGGAACCGGCCGCGCGGGGTCGGGGCTGGTCCGTGCCGCCGGGTCGGCCGGGCCCGGCCCGGGGTCTTTATAACCAGGGACGCGGCCG
>NZ_JBEHZD010001246.1:0-273 GCF_040240285.1 Streptomyces sp. HSW2009
CCCGTCCCCGCGCCCCGCCGGGCCCCGGGCGCGGCACTGGCCGAAGCCGCCCCCGCGCCCCCGCCGGCCACCAACGCGCCGGCCACCGCAGCCCCGCGCAACACCGTGCGCCGCGTGTGCTCACTCATCCCGCTCCCTGCCCCTCACTCGGCTGACCCGCGCAGCCCGTGCCGCCCAACTGGCGCCCCCGGCTGCCCCGTCACCCACGACTGTGCCGCGCCGCGCCGCCCGGGACAGTGGGGGCGGCTGGTGCGGCGGGGTGGTGCTAGGCGG
>NZ_JBEHZD010001247.1:0-273 GCF_040240285.1 Streptomyces sp. HSW2009
GGGCTGCCGGGAACCCCGCCCGGGGCGGGGGGGCGGAACGACCGGGCCTGCCGCGCCGGCCGGGCCAGCAGGCGGCGGCGGGCCCCGCCGCAGGACCGCCCGCAGTCGCCGCCCCGACGGGACCTGCCGCCCCGACGGGTTCCGCCACCCCGCCAGCCGCCACCACCCCCACCGGCCGTGGCGCGGCCCCCCCCCCCCCGCGGGGGCGGGCCCCCCGGGCGGGCGCCGTGGCGCCGCGGCGGGGCCCCCCCCGGGGCGGGGCCCGCGGGGGGG
>NZ_JBEHZD010001248.1:0-272 GCF_040240285.1 Streptomyces sp. HSW2009
CAGGCGTCGGGGAGGGAGAAGACGCCGGCGATGTGTGCGGCGGCGATCTCGCCGATGGAGTGCCCGATCACCGCATCGGGTCGTACGCCCAGGGAGTCGAGCAGCCGTGCCATGGCGACCTGGAGCGCGAACAGTCCTGCTTGGGCGTATGTGGTGTGGTCGAGAAGCCCATCCGGCCCGCCGGTGAAGACGACTTCGCGTAGGGGGTGGTCGAGGTGGGGGTCGAGGAGGTTGCAGACTTGGTCGAAGGCTTCCGCGTAGACGGGGAAGCG
>NZ_JBEHZD010001249.1:0-272 GCF_040240285.1 Streptomyces sp. HSW2009
CCCGGCGCCTGGCGGGCGGGGCGCGCACCCGCGGCGTACGGCCGGGCCGAGGTGCGTGGCCCCGGTCGAGCTGGCAAGGTGACCCGCGGGGGCGGGTCACGGCGACAGCGAGCGAGTTTCTCGGTGCCGGCCCACCGGGAGACGGGAGTGAGGCGAGAAACCCATGTCGGTCTCCACGCACCAGCCGGCCCCCCCCCCCCCCCGGGGGGGGGGGCCCCCCCGGGGGGGGGGGGGTGGGCCCCCCCCCCCCCCCCCCCCCCCCCGGGTGGCGG
>NZ_JBEHZD010000125.1:0-16202 GCF_040240285.1 Streptomyces sp. HSW2009
GGGGTGAGAAGACGGCGGCGTTCTCCAGCAGTTCGGCGATGAGGTGGGTGAGGTCGGCGACCGCGGGGCCGTTGACGGCCAGTCGCGGCAGTCGACGCACCTCTATTCGCTCGTAGTCCTCGACCTCGGCGACCGCCGCGCGGACCACGTCCATGAGCTGGATGGGCTTGCGCCACTGCCGGGAGGGTGCCGCGCCGGAGAGGATGACCAGGCCCTCGGCGTGTCGCCGCATGCGGGTGGTCATGTGGTCCAGGCGGAACAGGTCGGCGAGCTCGTCGGTGTCCTCGGTGCGACGTTCCATCGCGTCGAGGAGGGTGAGCTGGCGGTGCAGCAGGACCTGGTGACGGCGGGCGAGGTTGACGAACACCTCGGAGACGCCGCGCCGCATGTCGGCCTGCTTGACCGCGGCCTCGATGGCCGCGCGCTGGAGGGTGTTGAGGGCCTGGCCCACCTGGCCCATCTCGTCCCCGCCGTACTCCAGGCGGGGTGCCTCGGCCTCGACGTCGACCTGCTCACCCGCGGCGAGCCGGCGCATGACGCTGGGCAATCGGACTCCGGAGACCTCGTGGGCGTCCTTGCGGAGGCGCTGGAGGTCGCGGATGAGGGCCCGACCGATGCGGATGGAGACGAACAGCGAGGCGAGCAGGGCGAGGAAGCCGAGCACACCGGCGGCGCCCGCGCGGAGCAGGACGCGGGTGGCCTCGGGGCTCACGACGTCGTCCTTGTACCGCTTGGTGTACTGCTTGCCGAGGCTGTCGTAGTCGTCGAGCGACGGGTTGACCGCGGCCTCCCAGCGCTTGCGGTCCACCACCTCGATGGTGCGCTCGGGGCCCGCGTTCTGGATGGCGTTCTCGACGTTGTACAGCGCCTCGGGGGCGGGGGACGTCTGTCGATAGTCCTGGATGATCTTCTGCTCGTGCGCCGGCAGCACCGGAAGGTTGGTGGTGTAGATCAGGTCCCGCTCGGCGCGCAGGTCCGACATCTTCCGCAGGTCCTGCCAACTGATCCGCTTGGCCGTGACGCCCGCGATGTACAGGGCGTCCTCCCGGGCCAGCGCCTCACGTGCACGGATCATCGCGACGATGGCGCGACCGTGCTTGTCGATGTCGGCGTTGGGCACCGTGTGCAGGGCGTAACGGAAGTTGTAGACGCCGTCCACGAGGAAGTTGTACTTCTCGAACGCGCTGCTGCGGCTGATGGAGTTGTTCTCCACCTTGCTGCGCAGCGCGTCCAGGCCCTTGGTGCTGTCGAGGAACGTGGCGAGCTGTCGCTCCGAGTCGGAGTTCATGCTGTCACGCGTGTCCTCGCTGCCCGCGTTGTCGCGCAGCTTGTCCAGGACCGTGTCCGTATTGTGCTGCCGCTCGCGTAGCTGGGCGAGGGCGCTGGAATTGCGATCTGCGAGGTAGATGAGCGTCTGTCGACGCTCCTTCTGGATGGCCTGCACCGCGTCCTCTGCCGGCGCACCGACCTTGTCGATGACATCGGCCGCGTCCATCAGCTGGATGGCCTCACGACTGGTGATCACTGTAGCGAAGGCCCAGATTGCCGTCAGTGAGACAAGCGGCACCAGCAACAGCGCCACGATCTTCCGGCGGATCGACTTACCGCGAAAGCGCATGGCCTCCCTAACGTCAACCCCGCAGACGCGGGGGATGTTCCGACAACAAGCGGCGCGAGCCTACTACTGCCGCGTGACCAACTCGAAGACACGTCCAGCCGTTGACAGCACATCAGGTGCGCCCTTGATCATGAGTTGTCCGCTGTTGCCCCGACTTTTCAACCCACAGGCCAGGGATCGCGCTCCCACGGATGGCAGAACCCTGCCAACGTAGGGTGGCTGGAAACGCGCGGACCTCCGGGAACCTTCGTTCATCGTCGTACGTGATCCGAGGGGAAGCCTGGGTGGATTACGGCCGATGTCCCTCTTTTCGGAACCACTCAATCCGGGCACCTCAGGGGAGGGGGAGATGTTGATGGAAAAGAATCGCGACATCCCGTACGAGCGTCCATATTCGCTGTGGACGGAGGAGCCCGCACGGCGTCTGCGGCTGCCCGATCCGGTGCGCACGGCGGCCGTACGAGCCGTGCTCATCATCGCGTTCACGCTGGTCCAGGCAATGGTGGCGGTGCTGTGCACGCTCACGGACTCCTGGTTCGCGCTTCCCATGGTGCTCAGCTCCATAGCCAGCACCGTGGCGGCGACCTGGGGGGTGCTGGACGTGTGGGTGACTCGGCAGGTGTGGCGGCAGCGGCACGGGGTGGTTTCGGCGCCCAGCAGCTCGGCACGGACGCTGCGGCGGCCTCGCAGGCCGGGTCGGCTGTCCGGCGTCTGAGCTCGGTTTTTCACACACTGTTCACCTGCGGTGCCGCTGCGGCATCCCCGCCGCGGCCCGGTGGGTCCGCCACGGGGACGCCAGCAGGCTTTGGCGCGCACGGGTCGCGCCTGAAGGTTGAACGCCCTGGTGGTTGCCGGTAGCTGGGCGCGTCGGGCCCGCAGCGCGGCGTGAGGTGGGGCGATAGGCCGCCCGTCACGGCGATCCGCGGAGCGTGCCGCTCGGACGTCGCCGCCGCGCCTGAGGCTCGGAGCTCTATCAGTACGCGGTGATTCCCCCCTTCAAACGGCCTCATACCAGCCACTTCGCACGCCCACGCGCGGGCGAAATTCCGCTGGAGCGGATAGCGAGGAATCTCCCCTATCCCCCCATTGCTTCTGTGCGGGTGCCGCGGGATGTCGAGGGGGCGGGCGCTGGTTGGGACGCGGGGCGGAGCGGGGCAGCAGGACACGAGGGGCCGTACGAGGTGGTGTCGTACGGCCCTCTCGTACGGCCCCGTGCGGCCCCTCGTCCGGTCCTGCCCGGCGCGCGGGCGGGCGGGCGGCGAACCGGCCTACCGCACGGTCACCCTTGGTGGGTTCGCTCCGGGCCGCCCGGCTCCTCGGACGCGGGCCCGGTGGGCGCGGGGGTGGACTCGGGTGCGAGTCCAGCGCTGCTGGGTGCTGGGCCGGCGGGCTCGCTGGCGTGGTGAGCCGGGTCGGTGGGGTCTGTGGGGTCTGTGGGGTCCGCCGGGTCGGTGGGGCCATGTGGGGTGGCCTGGTCGGCCGGACCGTGCGGCGAGGTCGAGTCGGCCGCACCCTGTGGGACAGCCGGATCGGCCGGACCGCGCGGGGCAGTCGAGTCGGCCGCACCAGGCGAAGCGGCCGTGGGCAGGGCCGCCGCGGCCGGCTTGGCCGCCGGGACCCGCTGTTGTACGGGCGCCACCGGCTCCGCCTCGGGGCGGCGGAACATCCGGGTGGCGGTGATCTCGCCGTGCCCCTGCTCCGCGCCGTCCTCCGCCTGGGGCAGGCCGGGCCGCAGGTGCTCCTCGACGCTGATGTACTTCAGCCCGGCCCGTAGGTCGGCGTCGTTGCGCAACCGGATGACCAGCGGGAACTCGGCCAGGGCCGTGGTGTCGAAGAGGCCGGTGGTGTAGAGGAGTTGCACCCCGAGCGCGTCGGCGACGGCGCGCTGGAGCTCCAGCAGGTACGTCGCGTTGGCCCGGCCGATCGGGTTGTCGAGGAACAGCGTGCCCGCATGGCGGTGCTTGTCGCGGCCCCGGTCGTTGCTGCGCAGCGCGGCCATCGTGCAGTACAGGGCGATCGCCGCGGTGAGGAGTTGGCCGCCGGAGAACACGTCGCCCATCTGACCGACCGGCACCCGCTCGGCGCGCAGCACCGCATCGGGCTTGAGGATCTCCACGGCCACCCCGCGCGGCAGCAGGGCCGCGTGCACGCCGCGCAGCAGCAGCGACATGCCGTCCCTGAGCAGGTCGGAGTTCTTGCGCACGGCGGCCCTGGTGGCCTCGTCGATGACCTCGCCGAGGCGTTCGGTCAGCGTCGCCTGGTCCGGGTCGTCGAAGCGGATGCGCAGGAACTCCTGCCCCGACCACTCCCCCAGCCCCTCCGGCAGCCGCGACAGGCGCTGGGCGGAGCGCAGCGTGGCCAGACAGGAGTCGACCAGTCCGCGCAGCCGGTCCACGATGCTGTCCCGGTTGCGCTCCAACTGGGCCAGTTCGTCGGTCAGCACGCGCAGCCGGGGCGCGAACGCGTCCGCCCAGGCCGCGGCGTGCTCGGGCAGTGCCGCCGCCGGCAGTTCCCTGATCTGCTGCCTGGCCGGGGTGCGCACCTGCTCGTAGCGGGTGGCGTTGGCGTGGCGCACCAGGACGTCGCACGCCTCGCGGACGGCGCCGTCGGCCGCCGACAGGTCGGTGGCGCAGCCGCGCAGGGAGCGGCGGGCCTCGGCCGCGTGGTGGCGGGCCTGTTCGAGCGTGCCGGCGTACGGCTCGGGTTCGGCCGTCTCCTCGTCGCTACCGCGCGGGTGCTCGGGCTCCTCGGTCGCCGAGCCCCGGATGAGGTCGCGCAGCAGGGCCCCGGTCTCCTCGAAGCCGCCTGCGGCGTCCTCGGCGGCCCGGTGGGCGCGGAGCAGTTCGGCGTGCACGGTGCGCGCGGTCTCCAGCGCCTCCGTGCGGGCGTTCAGCTCGCCGGTGGCGGTGCGCAGCGACTCCTTGGCCTGTTCCGCGTCGGCCGGCACCAGATCCTCGGGGAGTTCGGTGTGGGCCTCGCCGTCGGCCGGGGCGTGCCGCTCGGCTTCGCCGCGGAGCCGGCCCAGTTGTTCACTGGCGGCCGACGTGCGCGACTCCAGCATCTGGACCAGCGATTCGGCGCGGGCGGCTGCGGCCTGGCGGGATGGGCCGTCGGCGCCCTCCGTGCTCTCCAGGAGGTGGGCCGCGCGGGTGCGGACCTTGTTGGTGAGGCGTTCGAGCGCGGCGAGGGCCGTGCTTTCGTCGCTTTCCGCGCGGGCCTGCTCGGCGCGCAGGTCGGCGCCCACGCCGACCTTCTCGTACAACTGCGACGCGGCCCGGTACGCCTCGCGCAGGGCGGGCAGGGAGGCGGTCGGTGTGGCCGTGGTGTCCGCTTCGGGTCCGGCGGTCTCGCCCGGTGCGTCGTCGGGAGCGCCGGCGATCTCGGCGCGCTCGGCGCGCAGCGCGCGGGCCGTGCGGTGTGCGTCGTCGGCGGCGCGCTGGGCGGCCCTGCGGTCCTCGTCGGCGGCGCGCGCCCGGTCCACGCAGGCGGCGGCCCGTTCCTCGGCCTCGGCCGCCTCGTCGGCGAGTTCGCGCAGCCGGGTCTGCCAGGTGGTGCGCTGGCGCAGCCGGTGGGCGAGGCCGACCAGTGCGTCGGCGGCGCGGCGGGCGTGCTGGGCCGCTTCCTGGCGTTCGTCGCGGACCCGGGCCGCCTCGGCCGCCAGTTCGTCGGCCTCGGCGCGTTCGACCTGGGCCGCGGCGAGTTCCTGGCGTGCGGTCTCGGCTGTCTGCTGGGCCGTGGTGGTCGCTGCGGCCAGTTCGGCGAGCCGCCCCGGCGGGCAGCCGGTGCGCCAGGACGCGAGCCGGGCGGCCAGGGCACGGTCGCCGGCCAGTCGGCTGGCCAGCGCGCGGATGTCCTCGTCGCGGGCGATGGCCCGGCCGCGGAGCGCCTGCCGCTCGTCGTCGGCGGCCCGCTCGTCGTGCATGGCCGGGTTCGGCGGTACGAGGAAGACGGCGCCGTCGGTGGCGGCCGGCCCCGGGGTGGGGGCCAGGAGGGCGGCCGAGGTGCCGACGGCGACGGCGGAGCGGGGCAGCAGGGAGGCCGAGCCGAGCACCTCGCGGGCGCGGGCGTGCGTGGCGGGGTCGGTGATGATGACGCCGTCCACCAGCTCGGGGCGGGCGGCGAGCACTGCCGCGTGGTCGGCCGGGTCGACGGCCTGTGCCAGGTAGCGCCAGCCGGGGAGTGCGGGGATGCCGTGTTCGCCGAGGTACTCGACGGTGGCCAGCACGTCGGGGCCGGGGGGCAGCAGTCCGCCGTCGCCCAGGGCGCCCAGGATGCGGGCGTCGTCGGCGGCTGCCGTGCGCAGTTCGAAGAGTTGGCGCTCCGCGCCGGCGACGCTGTCCTCCAGCAGTTCGCGCAGGGCGTCCGCGTTGCGGTCGAGTTCGTCCGCGCTGAGCACGCCGTCCGGGGCCGTACCGGCTGCGGCCGGCGGCTGCGCGTCCGCGGCTGTGGCAGCGGCTGTGCCTGCGGCTTGGTCCGGTGCCGCGGTGGCCGCTCCCGGCAGGCCGAGGAGTTCGACGAGTCGGGGCTCGGTGCCGAGGGTTTCGGCGGTGCGTCGTTCGGCGTCGTAGCCGGATTCGGCGGCGCGTACGGCGTCGGTGGCGCGGGCCGCGGCGAGTTCGGCGCGGCTGTGTTCCGCGCTGGCGGCGCGGGCGCGTTCGGCGGTAGCCGTGGCGTGGGCGCGGGCGCTCTCCCAGGCGGCCACGGCGGTTTTCTCGGCGTCGCTCGCGGTGAGCGCGGCGCGGGCCGGGTCGGCGTCCGGGGCGGAGTCGTCGAGCCAGCCGGCCCGGACCGCGTCGGCCGTCTCCTGTTCGACCTCGGTCAGGCGCTGGCGCAGGTGCTCGGTCTCGCTGCGGGCCCGTTGGGCCGCGGTGGCGGCGGCGGTCGCGTCGCCGTGCGCCGCCTCGCCGACGGCCTGGAGGGCGGCCGAGCGTTCTTCTTCCTCGGCCGCGAGGTGCTCGCCGCGTTCGGCCGCCGCGTGCAGGGCGCGGACCAGTTCGCCGGCGGCCTTGGCGCGGGCGGCGAGTGCGGGCGCCGCGTCCCGCTCGGCCTCGCGGATCGCGGCGGCCACCCGGAGCGAGCGGTCGGCGGCTGCCCGGTGCCGCAGCACCGTCTCGGCCGCTTGCCAGGCGGCGTGCAGCGTCCTGGCGTCGGCCAGCTCGCGACGCTGGGCGGCGGCGCCCTTCTCGGCGGCGGACAGCGCCAACGAGGCGTGTCGGTAGGCGAGTTCGGCAGCGATCAGGGAGCTGTCACCGCGCGCCCGGTCGGCCTCGGTCACGGCGTGGGCCGCGGTGGTGACCTGGTGGGCGAGGTCGGCCGCGCGGGCCCGCTCCTCGGTGCCGCGGGCGATGAGCCGCTGGGCCAGGCCGCGGGTGCGCCGCTCGGCCCCGGCGTGCACGCCGCGGGCCTGGGCTCGGTGGTCGGCCGCCTCGCTGATCCGGGTCAGTAGGTCGAGCGAGCCGGCCGTGAAGTCGCGCTCGGCGGTGAGTTCGGCCCGGCGGCCCAGCTTGTGGGCGAAGCCGTGGACGAGGTCGGCCAGCCCGTCGGTGTCGCGGGTGTCGGTGACGGCGCGCAGCAGCAGGTCGGTGAAGTCGGAGTCGTTCTTGACCGCGAAGAGGCCGGCGGCCTCGCCCTCGTCGGCGTTCATCTCCCGCTGGTAGCGGAAGAGTTCGGGGTCGAGTCCGAGGTCGCCGAGGTGTTCGTTCCAGCGTTCGTGGATCTCTTCCCAGGCCACTTCGAGGTGCGGGTACGCCTTGCCGGCGTCGGTGAGGGCGTCGCGGAAGCCCTTCATGGTGCGGCGCCGGCCGCGGGCCCCGGACGCGCCCGAGGTCTCGGGCCGCAGGAGGCCGTCCACCAGCGGGCGCACCGCGGTGGACTCGGCCACCGGCAGCGAGTCCAGGCTGAGCCCGGGCCCCGGGCGGAAGGAGTACCAGGCTTCGGCGAACTTGCGCGGGTCGTTGGAGACCTGGCGCCCGCGCCACTCGCTGACCTTGCCGACGACGACGGTCTCGCCGGTGACCGTGTGCTGCCACTCCAGCGCGACGTGTCCGCAGTCGTCGGCGAGCAGGAACTTGCGGAGCACGCCGGAGCTGGCTCCGCCCAGGGTGTTGCGGTGTCCGGGGAGCATGACCGAGAAGATCAGCTTGAGCAGGACGGACTTGCCGCCGCCGTTCTCCAGGAACAGCACGCCGGCGGGCGCGGGCCTGCGGGGCGGGCCGGTGGGCTCTTCCTGGAAGAACTCCGCCTGGGCGGGCGCGGGGCTGGGCACCGGTTCGCCGACTCCGCGCAGGTCGAGCACGGTGTCGGCGTAGCGCGCACCGGCTGGCCCGATGGAGTAGAGGCGGACCCGGGACAGCTCGTACATGGCGGACTCTCGTGGTGTGGTGGGCGGATGGGGTCGGGCGGGTTGCGGGGGCGGTGCCGGCGGGGGCACGGGGCGGTGCGCGGTCGGTAGGGCGCGCCGGCGGCGGACGGCCCGTACGCGGAATCTCGTACGCGCGTGCCCGCCGTGTGGGCGCCCTACGGGGGTGTTCGTGCGGAGGCCGGGCTGCGGCCGTGCCCCGGTGGGGTGGGGCGGCGGCCGGGCCCGGGGCGGCGTGCGGTCAGGACGGGCCGCCGTGGTCGGCGTAGAACGGCAGGCCGGCGTCGGCGACCAGGTCGAGGTCGGCGCCGTCGGGCGGCGGCAACAGGGTGGCGCTGCCGTCGCCGACCGGGACGACGCCCAGCTCAAGCAGTTCGGCCATGGCGGCGTTGCCGGCCATGTCGCGGACCTGGAGCTGGTAGCGGGCGGTGGTGCGGTAGGTGCCGCCCGCGTCGTCGCCGGTGCGCTGGAGGAAGCCGGAGTCGACGAGGAAGGCGACGGCCTTGCCGACGATGCCGGTGGTGGAGCCGGCCAGCCGTCTGGCGTCCTTGGTGGCACCGGTGGCGCTGCGCCGTGCGTACACCCGCCAGGCGGCTTCGAGGCCCGGTGTGTCGGTGGCGGGGTCGGTGTTCTCGCCGGTCTCCGCGGCCCGCTCCTCCAGCCGGCGGCACGCCTGGCGGACGAAGCCGTCGATCCCGTTGACGGTGACGCGGCCGATGTAGCCGTCGTCGGCCAGGTCTTCGGGGCGCGGGAAGGCCATCGCGGCGACGGCGAGGTGGGCGAGCCCGTGCAGGAAGCGGTCGGCCGAGTCGGGCGCTGCCCGCTTGGCGTAGTCGCCCATGCGGACGGCGAAGACGGAGTCCTCGGCCGCGGTGAGCGCCATGCCGGCGCGGGTGGACACTTCGAGCACGACGAGCCCGAGCCCGGCCGCCACGGCGTCGGCGAGCCGCGCGAAGGCCGGGTCCTCGCGGTGTCGGCGCAACAGCTCGGCGTATTCGAGGTCGCGGGCCGGCAACAGCTTGGGCTGGAGCCCGAAGGCCACCAGGCGCGCGGCGTCGGCGGCGTCGGCCGGGGTGACGGCGGCCGGGGCCGCGGGGCCCGACTGCTGGCCACCGGCCACGGCGCGTCCCTGGTCGTCCGTGCCCGACGGGCGTTCGCGGCCCGGCTGTGCGCCGTCGTCGACGCGGTGTTCGGTCACGGTCGCTGCTCCTCGAAGTGGCTAGTCTCGGCGGTACGGCGGTGCGGTACGGGCGGCACCGGCACGCGGTGGCCGGCCGCTGCCGGGGGCGTACGGCGCGTGGTGGGCATGCGGCGCACCGGGGGTCTGGTACGCGGTGTGGCGGACGGCGGCGATGGGTGGGGGGTGTGCCCCCCGTGCGTGGCGGGCCGGCGCGCAGGGTCTCGGTACGCGAGGTGCCGGTGGGGGCCGTACCGGTGCGCGCCGTGCTGGTGGCTGGGGTCGTACGGCGTTGGGGGCGGCCCCTGCGGCGGGCAGTGCATCGCGGGCGGGGCGGGCGGTGTGGTGCGGGCTCGGCGCGCCCGGGCGGGGCGCGGGAGCGCTCCCGGGGCGCCGCGCCACGGGGAGGCCGGCAGGTCGCCGCCTCGCAGGGGCGGGCGCGCGGGCCAGTGTGCGGGCAGGTGCGCGCCCGCCCGCGCGAGGCGGTGCGGTGAGGGCATGACGGGCGAACGGGAGCCCCGGGCGCCCGCGGCGTACGGCACGGGAGGCATCACGCCACCTCCGTGCGGTCGGCGGCCATGCCGGCGGCGTCCAGCAGGGCGGTGCCGACGATGAGGTCGGCGCCGCCGAACTCGGGGTCGTCCAACTCGGTGCCGTCGTCCACCGCGAACAACAGCCGCTGCTCACCCTGCCGGTAGGCCGTGCCGACCGGGGGGCTCGCGGCGTGCACCGCGAGCAGGGCGACCAGGTACGGCAGGGCGGGATCGCGCCGGCGGGCCTCGGCGAGCAGCCCGGAGAGCCGGCGCGGCGCCTCGGGCGACAGGTCGAGCAGGTCCATGGCCGAGGCGAGCTGCTCTTCGCTGAACCGGTTGTCGTCGGGGGTGGCGATCAGGTCGGGCTCGGGCATCTCGGCGCCGAGGTGCGCGCGCTCCACGGGGGGCGTCAGCAGCAGGTCGACGAGGTCGCCGACCCGTACCGAAGTGGGGGTGCGCAGCCCGGTGCCGCGCGCGAAGAAGGCGTCGGTGACCCGGATGGCGCGCTCCACGGGCAGCGGCAGCAGCGGGGCGACGAGCTGGCCGTACAGGTCGATGCCGGCGCGCGCCGCGGGGGGCGCGAACGCCTGCCGGTCCTGCTCGGCGCGGAACATCGGGCCGGCGTCCAGCAGCCGGGACTGCAACTGCGTGTGGCGCCGGATGCAGTCCTTGACGATGTCCACCAGCTCGGCGGCCTGCCGCTTGTGGTCGGGGCCGCGCTGGTCGACCGCCTCGTCACGGGCCTTGCGGATGTTGGTGAGGATCGCGTTCTCGTGCCGGTACCGCTCGGCGATGTGGTCGAGCGCCTCGGCGATCATGTCCGGGACCGCGCGCAACCAGTCGACGGCGCGCACGTTGCGCCGGGTGGCCTCCAGCGTCTTGCGGAGGGTTTCGGCGTACTGCACGGTGCGGTAACGGGCCTGCTCCGCGGCGAGTTGGGCGTCGGCGAGCCGGCCGCGGCTGATCAGCACCTCCAGCTTGACCTCGGCTGCGATCTGGGCGCTGGTGACGTCCGTGTCCAGGGCGCCGACCAGGACGTTCACCGCCTCGTCGGTGGTGCGCAGATAGACCGTGCCGCCGGGGCCCGGGACCTCTTCGATGAGTTTGAAGTCGTAGTCCCTGCGGACGTAACGGCCGTCCGGGCCGAACGTGCCGTACACCGCGCGGAAGCCACGGTCCACGCTGCCGACGTTGATCAGGCTCTCCAGCACCCAGCGGGCCACCCGCTCGTGCTCGGCGGCGGGCCGGCCGGGTGCCTGGGCCGCGACGCGGGGCAGCAGCCTCGCCACTATCTGCTCGTGGTCGGCGCCCGTGTCGAAGTCCATGGTGAGGGTGACCAGGTCGATCGCGGCGAGCGCCACCTCCGCCATCGCGTACCCGCCGTACTCCCCCGCCAGGTTGGCCTTGCGCACGTCGAGGTCGTGCAGCGGCGCGGTGCAGGCGAGCGCACGCAGCCGCCGGGCCAGGCCCTCATCGGCCGCCGGGCCAGGGGCTGGCCTCGACACGCCACTGAGCTGGGGCGGAGCGGCCCCGGGGGATGGAGAAGTCACGTCGCACAGCGTAGGCGGTCCCACTGACAACGGACGAAACGGCGCGGAGGGCCGGTCAGTGCGTGGCACCGCCCACGGCGCGCAGCTCCGGTGTGCCGGCGGCGGCCGTGGCGGCGATGGCGCGCAGGGCCACGGCGCTGTCGGCCACCGCGAGGGCGGGGGCGCTGCCGTCCGGCACCTGCTCGGGCGCGAACGGGACGTGTACGAAGCCGCCGCGCAGCGCGGGGCGTTCGGTGGCGATGAGGTGCATGAGCCCGTAGAAGACGTGGTTGCAGACGAAGGTTCCGGCCGTCTGCGACACGCTGGCCGGGGCCCCCGCGGTGCGGGCCGCGGCCCCGCACGCCGTGATCGGCAGGGCGGCGAAGTAGGCGGCGGGACCGCCGGGCACGACCGGTTCGTCGATCGGCTGCCCGCCCGCATTGTCGGGAATGCGCGCGTCATCCACGTTGACCGCCAGGCGTTCGACGGTCACGTCCGGACGTCCGCCCGCCTGTCCGACGCACAGCACCACGTCGGGCTCGGTCGCGTCGATCGCCTCGCGCAGCGCGTCGATGGCGGCGCCGAAGACGCAGGGCAACTCGGCCGTGCTCCACTCCACGTCGGGCAGCGGCTGCGCGGCGGCCTGCCGTACCGCCGACCACGAGGGGTTGACCGTCTCGCCGCCGAAGGGTTCGAACCCGGTCAGCAGGACGCGCCGCGGCCTGGCCCCGCCCTCCCCCGCGGCCTGCTGGCCCGCGGCGCCCGCAGCCGTACGAGCGGCGCCCGCAGCGGTCGCGGCGTCGTCGCCGGTACGGGGCGGGGTCGTTGCGGACGGGACGGGCTGCGGCTCTGTCGGGGAAGGGGAAGAGGACATGGGGCCTGCCTCGCTGATCGGTGGTGGGGTGAGTGGGGTGCCGGGGCGGTGGGTTTCGCTGGGGCTCGGCGCGGGCGGCTGCGGCCCGGCGACGGCTGGGCGGACGCGATAGCAGCGGTCCGCCCCGGGCCCGGCCCGGCCGGGCGCCGGGACCGGACAGCCTCCGGGGCCGGGCAGCCGGCGGGACCGGTCAGTCGTCAAGAACGGTCAGTCGCCATGAACGATCAGCAGTCAGGATCGATCAGCCGTCGCGACCGGTCGGGTCGAGCCGTCAGCGTAGAACGGCCCGACGAACCGACGGGACGGCGGGGCGGCGGCGGGTCAGAAGGCCACCGCGGACATGATCGCGATGTTGCAGCCGAGGAGCACGACGGCGGTGGGCAGTTGTGCCTTGATCGGCCCGTACTGGTCCTTCAGCTCAAGCAGCGCGGCGGGCACGATGTTGAAGTTGGCGGCCATCGGCGTGACGAGGGTGCCGCAGAAGCCGGCCAGCATGCCGATGGCGAGGACCGCCGCGGCGTTGCCGTCGGCCTGTTCCACCAGGACCGGCCAGCCGACCGCCGCGGTCATCACGGGGAAGGCGGCGAACGCGTTGCCCATGATCACGGTGAAGAGGAACATGCCGACGCAGTACACGGCCACGGCCAGGTAGAGCGAGTCCTCCGGCAGCACCTTGGTGGTGATCTCGCCGACCTCCTCGCCCACGCCCGAGACGGAGAAGATGGTGCCGAGGGTGGCGAGCATCTGCGGCAGCAGCATCGCCCAGCCCATCGCCTCCAGCATCGAACGCCCGGCGTGCACGGGGGTGGTGATCCGCTTCTCGCGCAGCATCACCATGCCCACGCCCAGCGCGACGATGGCGCCGATGCCGAGCCCGAGGATGGTCTCGCTGCCCTTTTGCAGCACGGGCTCGCCGCCGATGGACAGCTTCTTCACGCCGACCGCGCACGCCATCGCGACCAGCGGGATGGTGAGTGCGGGTACGAAGAGCCGGTTGCCGAGGCGTGCGGCGCTCGCGGTGCGCTCCGCGCCGGTGGTGGTGCGTACGGTGCCGCGCCCGGTGAAGCCGAAGCCCGCGAGGGCGGCCATCGCCAGCACGGCGACGCCCAGCGGCTCGGCCGGTGCGCGGTCCTCAGCGACCCAGGAGCTGTAGATGAAGCCCGCACCGATCAGGCCCCAGAACGCCGCTGTGCCCACCCGCTTGGGGTTCGTGCGGTCGGTGATCATCTGCGCGGCCATGACGAGGAAGATGGCGCCGACGAGCCAGTAGAACCACTCTGCCTTGATCACTTCGTGGTCTCCTTGGCGGTCGGCTCGGCGGCGCCCGCGAGGAGCAGTTCGCGTTCCAGTTGGCGGTCCAGGCGCAGCAGTCGCCAGCCGTGTACGACGAAGGCGCAGATCGCGGTGGGGATCGCCCACAGCGCCAGGTGCAGGGGTTCCAGGTGGGTGTCGTAGGTGGTGTTCACAAAGCCGGTGATCAGCAGGATGGAGCCGACGGCGAGGAAGACGTCCTCGCCGAAGAACAGGCCCACGTTGTCGGCGCTCGCGGAGAAGGAGCGCACCTTCTCGCGGGCCTTTTCGGTCAGCGGCCCGTGGGCGCGTTCGGCGGCGCCCTCGGCCATCGGCGCCACCAGCGGGCGCACCGTCTGCGCGGGTCCGCAGACGCTGACCAGGCCGAGTGCGGCGGTGACCTGGCGCAGCAGGAGGTAGAGGGCGAGGAAGCGCCCCGTGGTGAGTTTGGTGAACCTGGCGATCAGGGTGCGGGCCTGTTCCTGGAGGCCGTAGCGCTCCAGGAGGCCGATGACGGGCAGGGTGATGGCGAAGATCGTCACTGCCCGGCTGGAGGCGAAGCCGTCGCCGAAGGCGGCGAGCACTTCGCGCGGTGAGAGGCCGCCGAGCAGGCCGGTCACGATGCCGGCCACCCCTACGACCAGGAGGGGGTTGCGTCGAGTGGCGAATCCGATCACCACCACGAGGACGCCCAGGAGAACGAGCATGCGTCCGCCTTCCGCGTGGGACCCCACGAGGCGTGAGGAGAGTGAACGGGAGGCTAGGCGATTGTTCAACGATCCGACAAGGGGTTGAGAGATGCGAGTCATATCGGCCAGGTGCTACCGCCACCCGTCCGTTCGCCCACGCGACCGCGCCGACCCGCATCCGGCCGGCGCGCTCCCCGCACGGCGCCCGTCACGGAGCCCACCACGACACCCGCCACGGGGCCCGCGCGGCGGCCGAAGCCGTCCGGCCCGCCGGGCCCCGCAGCGGGTCGACGCGGGTCAGTCGGTGGCCATCTGCTGGGCGTACGCCCCCGAGAGCTGGGCGCGGGAATCGGCCAGGTAGTCGGCGAGCAGGGACTCGGCCTCGGCGGCCCGGCCCGCCTCAAGCGACTCCCAGACCTGCCGGTTGCGCGGCAGGTAGGGGGCGTAGAAGCGGCGCGGATCGGCCATCACGTGGAAGACCAGGCGCAGTTCTGCGAAGACGCCGCGCATGAGATCGTTCATCCGCGGGCTGCCGGCCAGTGCGACGATGCCCTGGTGGAAGTGGATGTTGGCGGTGGAGAGCTCCTGCCAGGCGCGGCCCCGCGCGGCCTCCTCACCGGCGACCACGGCCGCCTCGATCGCCCGCATCGCCCCGGCGACCGCCCCCTCGTACGGGGGCTCGCCCAGGCCGCGCACCGCCGCGCACTCCACCAGCGCGCGGACCCGGTAGATGTCGATGAGGTCCTCGACCGTCACGATGCGTACGAACACTCCGCGGTTGAGCTCATGCACCAGCAGACGTTCGCGGGTCAGCAGCCGGAACGCCTCGCGGAGCGTGTTGCGCGAAATGCCGAGGGCCCCCTTGATGCTGTCCTCGGAGAGTTTGGTGCCGGGCGGGAAGAAGCCTTCGGCAATGCGGTCGCGCAGCACGTCGGCCACCCGCTCCGCGGTGCTCGTGCGACCGAGCAGCAGTCGGTCGGTCTCCAGCCTGGAGACGTCGATCACTGCCGTGAGCCGTTCGTCCGCACCGCTCGCCACGCTCGTTCTCCCTCACCCGGTGCGACCATCGTGCGATGGCCGCGTCTGCCCTGTTGAGCGCGCCGGTGCCTGGCTCGGCGCGACTGAAGTCAAGCCGAGATGCACCCCCCATCACAACAATCCCTTGTCGGATCGTTCAACAATCGTCTACGTTGAGTGCCTGCCGGCCGGCCCGGCTGCGCGACAGCGGAGAGTTCTACGGATGCGGGTCGGCCGGTGCACGCCGCCAAGCCCCGCGCCCTGCGGGGCACCTGGCGTCGCCGGCGTGGAGCCCGCCCGTCATCCCCGGCTCTGCTCCGCGCACCAACCGCCACACCCCGGCGCCCGCTCTTGCCACGACGCCGCGCGCCGCACGGCGCGCCTGCCCGAACGGACGGACATGACCGACGACGCGGACCGCCCTGCGATCGACCTCAACGCCGATCTCGGGGAGGGCTTCGGCCGCTGGCACCTGACCGACGACGACGCCCTGCTCTCCGTCGTCACCAGCGCCAATGTCGCCTGCGGCTTCCACGGCGGCGACCCGTCGACCATGCGGCGCGTCTGCGACCTGGCCGCCGAGCGCGGCGTGGTGATCGGGGCCCAGGTCTCCTACCGCGACCTGGCGGGCTTCGGGCGGCGCGCGATGGACGTACCGCCACGTGAGCTGACGGACGAAGTCGCGTACCAGATAGGCGCGTTGGAGGTGTTCGCACGGGCCGCCGGGGCGCGGGTGGCCTATGTCAAGCCGCACGGCGCGCTCTACAACCGCTGTGGGCACGACGCCGAGCAGGCGGCGGCCGTGGTGGCGGGGGCGCGGCTGGCCGGGGCCGATCCGCTGCCCGTGCTCGGCCTGCCGGGTTCGCTGCTGCTCGCGGCGGCCTCCGAGGCCGGACTGCCCGCCGTGCGCGAGGCGTTCGCCGACCGGGCCTACACCGCGCAGGGCACCCTGGTGCCGCGCGCCAGACCGGGCGCCGTCATCGAGGACCCGGACCTGGTGGTCGAGCGGTCATTGGCACTCGCCGTGCAGCGCGCCGTGACCAGTATCGAGGGAACACACGTCGCCGTGTCCGCCCGCTCGCTTTGCCTGCACGGCGACACCCCGGGCGCGGCGGCG
>NZ_JBEHZD010001250.1:0-271 GCF_040240285.1 Streptomyces sp. HSW2009
CACCAGCACCAGCACCAGCCGAACCCACCACACCCTCAGCCACCCCCCGCAAACCACCAACCAACTCCCCCACATCCCGACCCCACACCACCGCACGATGACCCAACACCGCACGACCCGACACCAACGAACAACCCACATCCCCCACACCCACCCCAGACCCCACACCCACACGCCCCACCCACTCCACCAACCGACCAGCCTGCCCCCGCAACCCACCAACCGAACCACCCGACACCACCCACGGCACCCACCCACCAAACACAGACCC
>NZ_JBEHZD010001251.1:0-271 GCF_040240285.1 Streptomyces sp. HSW2009
CGTCAGGCGCGGTCCCGGCCGGCTCCGCGCCGTACCGGGCGGTGTGCGCGGCGGTCGCCGGCGGCCCGGGGGGCGCCTGCCGGTCCACCTCGCACCAGATGCTCTTGCCGTTGCCCTCCGGCTTCCAACCCCACCGGTCCGCGAGGCCGTCGACCAGTTCGAGGCCGCGGCCGTGGGTGTCGTCGTCGTCCGCGCGCCAGGGCCGCGGGGGGCAGTTGCTGACGTCCGCGACCTCGACCCGGACCGTCGCCACGGCCGGGTGGCCGGTCGC
>NZ_JBEHZD010001252.1:0-271 GCF_040240285.1 Streptomyces sp. HSW2009
CACTCATATCATTTACAATTACCGCAATACGTCGACCTTCACGATTTTGTAAAATATGATTTAACAACGTAGTTTTCCCCGAGCCTAAATAACCGCTTAATACCGTAACTGGAATCTTAGCCATATATATACCCTCACTTCAATTTATTTGTTTCGTTCATTTGCAAATAGGAATAATTCCGTTTTTCATTATATAGGAGCATTTCCTCTTTCGCAATCTTCGATAATAAAAAAATAGTATACTTAATTAAATTATTGAGCGCTTTACTTT
>NZ_JBEHZD010001253.1:0-271 GCF_040240285.1 Streptomyces sp. HSW2009
GTGGGCGGCGGGGGCGGGTGGCGGGTCGGGGGGGGCGGGGCGCCGGCGGGGGGCGCGGGTGGGGGCCGGGGGGGGGGGGGCCGGGGGGGGCTTTGTTGGGTGTGCTGCCGGGTGCGTTGACGGATGCTCCGCCGGGTGCGTTGTTGGGGGCGGCGCCGGGTGTCCTGCCGGACGTGCTGGTGGGTGCGTTGCCGGGTGCCGCGCCCGGCGCCGCGGTGGGCGCCCCGTACGGGGCCGCCGTGCGCGCCGGGCTCGCCCCCGCGCGGTCCGT
>NZ_JBEHZD010001254.1:0-270 GCF_040240285.1 Streptomyces sp. HSW2009
GCGCAGCCGTCGAGCACCGCCCGCACTTCGGCCGGCGGATACGGCGCACCGACCGGCGCCTGCGTGGCGCGCTCGCGCCCCTCCCAGGCGGCCACCAACTCCGCGGCCAGCCGGGGCGCCCGCTGCGGGTCGGCGAGGTGGTCGCGCAGCGCGTCGACGGTGCGGCCCTCGGTCGCGCCGTGCCCGGCGCGCCGGGTGCGCCGGGCGCGCGCGTCGCGGGGGGCGGGGGCGGGCGGGCCGGACCGGGGGGGCCGCGCGAAGCAGGGCGGG
>NZ_JBEHZD010001255.1:0-269 GCF_040240285.1 Streptomyces sp. HSW2009
CGGCCGTCGCGTGGGCTCGGACAGGTGTATACGACACCCCCGCCCGTACCGCCGGTCGAGCCGCCCGGGTACGCGCCCGGGCCCGTGTGCGAGGTATCGCCGCCGGCCGCCTCGTACGGGGCAGCCGGGCCGTCCTGCGGGGCCGCCCGGTGTGCGGGGCGGCCGGTGGGGTCGCTCGGCTGGGGCCGGTCCTGCTGGGGGCCGTGGCCGGCGCTGCCCGGCCGCTGTGGGCCGCTCGCCGCCGGTGCGGGTCCGCCGGGGCCGGTGCC
>NZ_JBEHZD010001256.1:0-268 GCF_040240285.1 Streptomyces sp. HSW2009
GTCCACCCGTCGTCCCAGCCGCCGCTCGGCCCGTCGCCCCAGCGGTCGCTCCGCCCGTCAGCCACGGACACCGGCCCGGCCACCAGGACCCCGCAGAGCGAGGCCAGCGCGGTGAGCAGCCCCACCACGCAGCCGACGAACCGCCCGTACGGGCCCGTCCGCCGCCGGCCGGGACAGTCGGGTTGGGGTGACTAGTCGGGCGCTCCCCGTGGGGTCCCGGCCGCCCCCCCGGGTGGGCGGTGCCCCCACCGCGGGAGCCCCCCCCCCC
>NZ_JBEHZD010001257.1:0-268 GCF_040240285.1 Streptomyces sp. HSW2009
CCGGCTCGCTGGCCGCGACCGGCGCCGACGTGCCCACCGGTGCGCTGCTCGGCGCGGCGGGCGTGCTGGTCGTCGGCGGTGGCGCTGCGGCCTACGCGGTCCGGCGCCGGATGACCACCCCGGCCCAGGGCTGACCCACCCGCGCCCGGTGCGCAACCCGTCCCCACCCGGCGCCGGGGGCCCCCCCCCCCCCCCGGGGGGGGGGGGGGGGGGGCGGGCGGGGGGGGGGGGGGCGGGGGGGGCGGGGGGGGGGGCGGGGGGGGGGGGG
>NZ_JBEHZD010001258.1:0-267 GCF_040240285.1 Streptomyces sp. HSW2009
GTACGGACCCGTCCGTGCGCGCCCCCGCGCCCGGGGGGGCCCCGAGAAACGGGCGGGGGCGCGGGGGGGCGCCGCCGGCGGGGGGGCCGGGGGGGCCGGCGGGGGTGGCCCCCCCGGGGGGGGCGGCGCCGGCGCCGCGTACGGTCACCGTCCAGTGGTCGGCGCCCGGTTTGCCGGCCAGCACGCCCTGGTAGAGGTCGACGCCGGCGGCGAGGCGGTCCCGGTCCCAGCCGGCCAGCGGCCCCGGGGCGTTGCCCGGGCCGTGCC
>NZ_JBEHZD010001259.1:0-266 GCF_040240285.1 Streptomyces sp. HSW2009
GGGCGGGGTGGATCAGGTGGTCAGGGTGGGCGGGATGGACGGAGTGGCGTGGGTGGGGCGGATGACCTGGGCGGCGTAGGTGCGCGGGGTAGCTCGGTCGGCCTGGGTGGCGTGGGCTGGCTGGGTGGGCTGGGTCGTCGGGGTGGCCGGAGCGAGTGGGGTGGGCTGGGTGGCTCGGATGACCTCGGCGGGCGGGGTGGATCAGGTGGTCAGGGTGGGCGGGATGGACGGAGTGGCGTGGGTGGGGCGGATGACCTGGGCGGCGT
>NZ_JBEHZD010000126.1:0-16146 GCF_040240285.1 Streptomyces sp. HSW2009
GGGCCCCCCCCCCCCCCCCGGCCGCCCCCCCCCCGGGGGCGGGGCCCCGCCCCCCCCCCCCCCCCCCCCCCCCCCCCGTACGCCGGGGCCCCGGCCCCGCGGGGGGGGGCGGGGGCACCTGGGAGCCGTGTGGCGTACGGGGCCGGGCCGGCGCCTGGGCCGTGCCGCCGGGAGTGGAGATGGTGCGTGGCCGATAGGGGTTCGGCGGGCGTTCGGACAGGTGGCGGAGGGTCAGCCGGCAGTGGTGATCTGGCCGGTGACCTCGCCGAGGCCGATGCGCACGCCGTCCGGACCGGGGGCCCAGGCGGTGATCGTTACCTCGTCGCCGTCTTCGAGGAAGGCCCGCTTGCCGGTGGGGAGTTCCACCGGGTCGCGGCCCGCCCAGGTCAGTTCGAGCAGGCAGCCGCGCGCTTCGGGGTTCGGGCCGCTGATGGTGCCGGAGGCGAACACGTCGCCGGTGCGCAGCGTGGCGCCGTTCACGGTCATGTGCGCGAGCTGCTGCGCGGCCGTCCAGTACATGGCGGAGAACGGCGGGCGCGAGATGACGTGCCCGTTCAGCGCGACCTCCAGGCGGATGTCGAAGCCGTCGGGCTCGGCCGCGTCCGAGTCGTCCAGGTAGGGCAGCAGCGGGAAGTCCCGCGCCGGCGGCGCCGTACGGGCGTGGGTCAGCGCGTCCAGCGGGGTGACCCAGGCGGAGACCGAGGTGGCGAAGGACTTGCCGAGGAACGGGCCGAGCGGCACGTACTCCCATGCCTGGATGTCGCGCGCCGACCAGTCGTTGAGCAGGCTCACGCCGAAGACGTGGTCGGCGAAGGCGCCCAGCGGCACGGGCTTGCCCGGCTCGGACGGCGTGCCGACGACGAACGCCAGCTCCGCCTCGATGTCCAGGCGCTGCGACGGCCCGAAGGTGGGGGCGGCGTCGGCGGGCGCCTTGCGCTGGCCGGAGGGGCGGGGCACCGGGGTGCCGCTGACCACGATGGTGCCGGCGCGGCCGTGGTAACCGATGGGCAGGTGCTTCCAGTTGGGCGTCAGCGGGTCGCTGTTGGGCCGGAAGATCTGACCGACGTTACTGGCGTGGTGCTCGCTCGCGTAGAAGTCGACGTAGTCGGCCACCTCGTACGGGAGGTGCAGCGTGACGTCGGCCAGCGGCAGGAGGAGCGGTTCGACGGTCGCGCGCGCCGCCGGGTCGGTGAGGGCGCTGGTCAACTCCGCGCGGACGGCGGTCCAGACCGGGCGGCCGGCGGCGAGCAGCGGGTTGAGGGTGGGCGCGGCGAGCACGGCGGCGTGGGCGGAACCGGTGGCCTCGGCCAGCGCGTGCACATCCAGGACGTACGAGCCGAACCGGACGCCGATCCGCCGCCGCTGCGGCTCGTCGGCGGTGGTGAAGACGCCGTACGGCAGGTTGTGCGGACCGAAGGGGTCACCCTCGGCCAGGTCGAACGGGCTGTGCTGGGGCATGGGGTGCTGCCTCGCCTTCTCCTCGTCTCCAAGCTGGCAGGCCACAGACTACGTCGTGGATTTGCGGGTGGAAGGGGGGTGGAGGGCCGTTCCTGCGCGCCACGGCTGTTCGTTAATCGGACGGTGGGTCTTCTATATCGGTGCCTGCGTGCCGTATTTCGGAACTCGCTCCCCGGATTGCGGAGTTCCGCCGCGCCTTTCTCGCCCCGGGGCGGGCCTTCGGCGTGCGTGCTCGCCCGCGGTGGGGGGCTGGGGTGTGGGGGTGGGTGGTTGCGGGTTGCGGGTTGCGGGTTGCGGGTTGCGGGTTGTGGAGGTGTGGGCCGTGGGGTGTGGGTGGGTGTGTGGTGAGTGCGGTGATGGCCGGGGCGGCGTGGGTTGGATCGGGTTGGGTTGGGTGAGTTGGTCCGGATTGGGTTGAGTTGGATTGAGTTGAGTCGGGTGAGGGGCGGCGCGGGCTGGGGTGCGGGTCGGCTGCTGCCGGGTGTGCCGTTCGGTGCGCTGTGTGTACGGGATGTTCCTCACAGTTTGTGTGGTGGCGGAGGTGGGGGAGTCTGTGGAGGCGGCTGATGCGTACATGGCGGCAACCCCGGGGCTCCGGCTGGCACGGCCCCGTGGGGCGGGGTGTGGGCGGGGGTGAGTCGGGGGTGTGGGTGGCGGGCGTGGGTGCCCGGAGCGTGCGGGTGCTTGGGCGTGAGGGTGGCGCTGGGCGGCGTCAGGTGAGGCCGGGTGGGGCTGGGGCCCGTACGCCTCCTTGTGGGTGGGGTCGGCGAGGTGCACACGCCTCCATGCGGAGGGGATGGCTGAGGCGCGTACGCCACCTCGTAGGTGGGGTGGGTGAGGTGAAGGGGGCTGGCGGTGCGGAGTGGGGGTGTCCGTCGTGGGGGCGGCAGGTTCCTGCGGGCGCAACAGGTTCGGCGCGGCGGTGTGCGGGGCACCTCGGGGGGTAGCCGGGGGCGCGGGGCGGGGGCCGGGTCGCTCCCGGGTGGGCCGTTCGCCCAAGCGCCATCTGGTGGCAATCCGCCGGCAGCGCGGACGAATCCGTGCCGACCAGGGCATACCCGCCCGCGCAAGACGGACGATCCGGGTAAGTGATCTTGAAGCGCCGAACGATCCGGGGAGCGGCCCGGCCGGGAAGGCGCTCACGGTGATCGATACCCGACCGGATACGCTGCCTCGTGGTGGAGACAGCGACACATCGACATTCCACGTGATCGTAGGCAGACAGGAGTACCTCTCGTGACCGTCGTCGGGCCCCTTGGGCTGACCGTGCGGGACCAGGCTCTGGAAGCCGATACCCAAGCCGGGTTGGTGGCCGTCGAAGAGGGCCTGCTGGAGGCCACCAAAAGCGACGTGCCGTTCATCACGGAGGCCGCCCAGCACCTGGTGCGCGCGGGCGGCAAGCGCTTCCGGCCGCTCCTGGTGCTGCTGGCCGCACAGTTCGGGGACCCGCACGCGCCGGGCGTCGTACCGTCGGCCGTCGTCGTCGAGCTGACCCACCTGGCGACCCTCTACCACGACGACGTCATGGACGAGGCCGACGTACGCCGCGGCGTGGCCAGCGCCAACAGCCGCTGGGGCAACTCGCTCGCCGTCCTGACCGGTGACTTCCTCTTCGCCCGCGCCTCGCACATCCTGGCCGACCGCGGCCCGGAGGCGGTCCGCATCCAGGCCGAGGCGTTCGAACGGCTGGTCACCGGCCAGATCCTGGAGACGGCCGGACCGCGCGACGGCCGCGACCCGATCGACCACTACCTGGACGTCCTGGCCGGCAAGACCGGCTCGCTGGTCGCCGTCTCGGGCCGGCTCGGCGCGATGCTGGCCGGTGCCGACGAGAGCACCATCAGCGTGCTCACCCAGTACGGCGAGCGCCTCGGCATCGCCTTCCAGCTCGCCGATGACGTACTCGACATCGCCAGCGACTCGCACGAATCGGGCAAGACTCCCGGTACCGACCTGCGCGAGGGCATCGCCACGCTGCCGGTGCTGCACCTGCGGGCCCAGGCCCGCGCGACCGGCTCGACGGCCGACCGCGAACTGTGCGCACTCCTTGAGGGTGACCTCACGGACGACGCCCGGCACGCCGAGGTGCTGCACCGACTGCGCGCGCACCCCGCGCTGGAACAGGCCCGGCGCGACACCCTGCGGTACGCCGCCGAGGCCCGCGCCATGCTGGCCCCGCTTCCCCACGGCCCCGCACGGGTGGCCCTTGAGAGCCTGTGCGACGCGGTCGTCCACCGCGCCGGCTGACCCACCACGACCGCGCACCCCGCGGCCCGCGACCGGCGGTCCCTGGACGGACCGCCGGACGGGCGTCCCCGCGGGGGACACACGGGTTCCTGCCCGCACACCTGCCGTACCGGCCGTATCTGCTGTACCCGCCGTGCCCGCGAGGCAGTGGGGCGGTGAGCCCGCGAGGCGGCGGGGCTGCGGGTTGTTCGTGAGGCTGCGGGGCAGTCGGTTGGTGCGGCTGCGGGGCGGTGGGCTGCCGAGGTGCGGGCCCGCGCGTGTCCGAGGGGTGGCGCGGGGGCTCGGCGGGCCGGGGGCGTGGGCGCGTACGGGCGGAGCCACCTGTGCGGCAGCCGGACGAGCGGCCCGAGTTCCCGTACGCGGCCCTGGTCTTGCCCCGAGAACCCTGATCTTTCGTCGTACGGACGTCATCCCGCAGGGGTACGGGATGTTGCTCCTGCGGGGGGACGCTACGGGGCGGCGCTTTTGATGGGATGAAGAAGTCACCACACGGCGGAACGGGTCACAATGAACCCGAGGGTGGACGAGTGCGATGTTGATGGACCGCCGGCTGACGACGGAGGTAGAGCAGTGATGGCACGAACCCGATCGACACAGGCCACGGGAGACTGGGGCAACGAGCGCCCCGCGCGGCGACACAAAGCTGCGCGGTACGCCGTCCCGGTCGCGGTGGCGGGGGTGGCTGCGGCGACGATCGGGCTGGTCCCGGCGCTCGCCAACACCGGCGACCCCGACCTGCCGAAGATCACGGCTGAAGAACTCATAGCGAAGATCGCCGCATCGGACACGCAGCAGCTCTCCGGCTCGGTGAAGATCAGTACGGACCTGGGCATTCCCGGCCTCTCGGCGGGCTCCTCGCTGGGTGGGTTCGGCGGACTCGGCGGCGGCCACGGCGACTCCGACGAGGGCCCGGGCTCCGCCGCGCCGCAGGCCAAGCTGACGGAGCTGGCTGCGGGCTCGCACACGCTGCGCGTCGCCTTCGACGGCCCGGACAAGCAGCGCGTCTCGATCATCGAGGACGCCGCCGAGTACAGCCTGATCCACAACGCCGACCAGGTGTGGGCGTACGACAGCGGCAGCAACAGCGTCTACCACGCGACCGCTCCCCAGCACGACCGCTCGTACGGCAAGGGCAAGCAGGCGGAGAAGCTGCCGAAGGACCTCACCGACGCCACTCCGCAGGAGCTGGCCAAGAAGGTCCTGGCCGCGGCGGACGACACCACGTCCGTCTCGGTGGACGGCACGGCGAAGGTCGCCGGGCGCGATGCCTACCAGCTCAAGATCACGCCGCAGGGTGACACCACCCTCGGCGACATCCGGATCGCGGTGGACGCCGACAACGGCGTGCCGCTCAAGTTCACGCTCGCACCGAAGAGCGGTGGCAAGGCCGCCATCGAGGTGGGCTTCACCAAGGTCGACTTCGGCAAGCCGAAGGCCAGCACCTTCGACTTCACGCCGCCCAAGGGCGCCAAGGTCACCGAGCAGAAGGACCTCGACCGCAAGGCCGACAAGGCGCTGCCGCGCGAGGAACTGGACGTCAAGGACCTCTCCGGGCTGAACGTGATCGGTGAGGGCTGGGGCACGGTCGCCAAGCTCAAGCTGCCCGGCGGCGTGCCCACCGGCGAGCAGGGCGACAGCGACGAGGGCGCCGTTGCCCAGCAGTTCCTGGACAAGCTCGGCGACAAGGTCAAGGGCGACTTCGGCAGCGGCACGGTGTTCTCCACCCGCCTGGTCAACGCCCTGCTGACGGACGACGGCGCCGTCTACGTCGGCGCGGTCGGCAAGGACACGCTGATCGAGGCCGCCAACGCGGGCAAGTAGCCGGCGCGGAGCGAGCACGGGGGCCCCCGCCGCGGCCGCCCCCCGCCCCGGGCCGCCCGCCCCGCCGCCCCCCCCGGACCGGCGGACACCGGATGGGCGGGCGGCACCCCGCCCGTCCGACACGGTCCGGACCGCCCGACGATCGGCCCCGCTGATCGGCACCCGGCCGCCCGGTCGTGCGCCCGCCCTCGCGGTACGCACCTCCGGGCGGCCTTGCCGCGCAGCCGCCCGGCCCCGCCCTCCGTACGCCGCTGCCACCCGCCGCGGCCCGGCCCGCGACACCCGCCTAAGCCACCTCGGCCCCGACCTCCTGGTCGCGACCACCCCCAGCCCCACGGCCGTGGCCGACCCCAGGACCAGCCCGCCGGCCAGCCTCAACCCCGTGGCCAGCCCCAGCCCCAGGATCAGCCCCACAACCACGGCTAACCCCATGGCCACGGCCAGTACCACCGCCACACCCCAGACCGCACAGGCCCCACCCGCCGTGGCCACCCGGGCCAGCGCGCTTCCAACCTTGACTCCGACCCGGTCCCGGCCGTGCGCATGGCGCCGGCGCCGGGTGCTTCGGCGCGGCCCGTCGCCCCCGCGGCGGCCGGCCCCGGCGAACTGGGCACTCCCGCGGGCACCAGCCCACCCACCACCCGCCGCGTCCGCACGGACACCGAGCACCGTGCGGTCACCGAGCACCGCGCGTGCCCCAGGGCCCGTGCGTTCCCCCTGGTCCGTGGGGAGCCCGTGGTCCGTGGGCAGCCCATGGACCGTGGCGGGGCTGAGTGACGGGCACGGCTCCGGACGGCGGCCCACCGCGCCGGCCGGGACGGGTGTGCCGCACGGGCCCCGACACCCGTCCCTGCGGACGAGCGGGGGCGGTCCGTGGGTGACCAGGCGTTGCGTCCAGGCCGGGCCGGTGAGCCCCGCGGGGGCGGCCCGCCCAACCGCACCGGCCCCGCACCCCCGCGACATGGCCCCGCATCCGTCACCTGAGGCATGCGCGGGGCCCCGGCCACACCCTTCTGACCTGGACGGGGCCGGGCAGGACAGTGGCGGGGCCGCCGTCGTGAACCCCGCGGGGTGACACTGGGGCGGAGGACAGGGCGTCGTACGGTCAGGTGAAGATCGGTTGTACGCGGGGAGCCGGCCTGGTGGGTCGGGGCGGCTGCCGGGTAGGGCGACGTACGAGAGACACGAGAAGCCGCGCATGCGGACCGTTGGCACGAACCGGGTGAAGGCCCGGACGACGAAGGGGGAGCCTGTGGACGAGCCGGCCGCCGGAGCGACGCCCGCGGGGGAGACCCGCGGGCTCACGAAGCGGTACCGGGGTGGGCAACTCGCCGTGGACGGGCTCGACCTGGTCGTGCCGCGCGGCAGCGTCTTCGGCTTCCTCGGGCCCAACGGCTCGGGGAAGACGACCACCATCCGGATGCTGGTGGGCCTGATCGAGCCGACATCGGGCGCCGCCAGGCTGCTCGGCGCGCCCATGCCGCGCGCCTCCCGCCACGTCCTGCCCAAGGTCGGCGCACTGATCGAGGGGCCCGCGCTGTACGGCTTCCTGTCCGGCCGGGACAACCTCATCAGGTACGACGCCGCCGACCCGACCGCCGATCCGCACACCCGCCCGGCCCGGGTCGCCGCGGCCCTCGACCGGGTGGGCCTGACGGCGGCGTCCGGGAAGAAGGCCCGTGCGTACTCGCTGGGCATGAAACAGCGCCTGGGCCTCGCCGCCGCTCTGCTCCAACCGCGTGACCTGCTCATCCTGGACGAGCCGACCAACGGCCTCGACCCACAGGGCATGCGCGAGATCCGCACCCTGATACGAGAACTCGCCGACGACGGCATCACGGTCTTCCTCTCCTCCCATCTGCTCGACGAGATCGAGCACGTGTGCACCCATGCGGCCGTCATGGCGCAGGGACGCCTGATCACCCAGGGCACGGTCGCGGAACTGGCGGCCGACACCCGCGGCCGGCTCGTCGTCACCACCCCCGACACGGCCGATGCGGTCCGCGTCCTCAAGGAGTACGGAGTGACCGACCTCGAAGTCACCGGCGACCGGATCACGGGCGAACCACCCCTGCTCCAACCCCCGGACGGCGCCCCCGCCGACCTCGCCGAACTGAACGCCACCCTCGTCCACGCCGGCGTCCGCGTACGCGGATTCGGTACGGAACGGGCCTCCCTTGAGGACGCGTTCGTCGCACTGACCGGGGAGGGCTTCGATGTCGCGGGCTGAGCGGGCTGAGCGAGCCGCGCCGGCCGGGCATGGAGAGCCGACCGATCAGAGCGAGCCGGCTGCTGAGCCGGCGGAACCTGCCGCCAGGCAGGCGGAACCCGTCACCGGACCGACGGAACCGGAGGCGCAGGTCGAGCCGCCGACGCCGGAACCAGCGCCCGGGCCTGCGGAGCGAGCCGCCCCGCCGGAGCTGCCCGAGCCAGGCGAGCCGGCACAACGAGCAGGGCGTGCAGCGTCGCCCGAGCCGGCGGGGTCGGCGCTGCCGGAGCCACCAGGACCAGCGATGCCAGAGTCGTCGCAGCCAGAGACGGAGGTGCGTACCGTGTCGTCCGGTACCGACGAACGCGCTGGTGAGGCCAGCTCGACGCGCGTCACCCGGCCCGCTGGCCACGGCGCGGACGGGCCCCTGCTCGCACCCCGTGGCGGCGGAGCCGTCGCGCTGCCCCGCAGCACGAGCGCCCTGTGGTCGCTGGCCCTGTTCCGCAGCGAACTGGGCATCACCTTCCGCCGCTGGCGCACTCTCGCCCTGCTTGCCGTGCTCGCCCTGGTACCGATCCTGGTCGGCATCGCCGTGAAGATCGAGACCAGCGACGGCGGCACCATCGGCGACGGCGGCGGGGGCGACGGCGGGGGCCCGGCCTTCCTCACCCAGGTCACCAACAACGGCATCTTCCTCGTCTTCACCTCCCTCGCCGCGACACTGCCGGTCTTCCTGCCGATGGCGGTCGGGGTGATAGCCGGCGACTCCATCGCCGGCGAGGCGAGTGCGGGAACGCTGCGCTACCTCTTGGTGGCCCCGGCCGGCCGGACCCGGCTGCTGCTGGTCAAGTACGTCACGGCGCTGGTGTTCTGCCTGGCCGCCACCCTGACGGTGGCGCTGGTCGCGTTGGGAGTCGGGGCGCTGCTCTTCCCGTTGGGCGACGTCACCCTGATCTCTGGTACGCGCATTTCCTTCGCGGAGGGGATCGGCCGGGCCACGGTGGTCGCGGCGGTGGTCGCGCTCTCCCTGGTCGGGCTGACCGCCCTCGGCCTGTTCATCTCGACGCTCACCAACAGCGGCATCGCGGCGATGGCCGCAACCGTCGGGCTGCTCATCACGGTGCAGATCCTGGACAGCATCCCCCAACTGCACGTGATCCATCCGTACCTCTTCTCCCACTACTGGCTGAGCTTCGCCGACCTCCTCAGAGATCCCGTCTACTGGGACGAGATCGTCAAGAACCTCGGTCTCCAGGGTCTGTACGTGGCCGTCTTCGGCTCCCTCACCTGGGCGCGGTTCACCTCCCGCGACATCACGGCCTGACCGACGCGGTCCGAGCGGCCGGGGCACTCCTTTCCCCCGGCCGCACCCGCCGGCACCCCGTGCGTCTGCCCGATGGGGCCGGCGGGGCGGGTGGGGGGGGGGGGGGGGGGGGGGGGGGGGGGGGGCGCGGCGCCCCCCCCCCCCCGCGAGACCGGCCCGTTCAGGGACCGGTGCTCGGTCCGCGCCGGTGACGCGGCGACAGACGGGTTAGCGCGACGTGGAGAGCGTCCATATCGCGTGCGCTATGACGTCGCTGTTCCGGTCGAGTGCGGTGTCGTTGATGTTGGCGGTGGTGTCGCACGAGCGGTGGTAGCAGCGGTCGAACGCCTGGCCCGCGGTGCCGCCCCACTTCTGGGCCTGGGCCGCGGTCTTGACGCGGCCGGCGCCGGTGAACAGCCCACCGACCGGTATGCCGACCCGCTGGAACGAGGCGTGGTCCGAGCGGCCGTCGCCCTCGGTCTCGATCTCGGTGGCGACGCCCTTGGCGGCGAACCACTCCTTGAACACCGCCTCCAGCCGCCGGTCGTCGTCATAGACGAAGTAACCGGGGTTGGGCGACCCGACCATGTCGAAGTTGAGGTACGCGTCGATCTTCGACCGCTCGGTGCTCGGCAGGCTGTTCACGTAGTGCCGCGAACCGAGGATGCCGAGCTCCTCCGCGCCCCACCAGGCGAAACGCAGGTGCTGGGTCGGCTTGAGGCCCTCACGGGAGACCGCCAGCGCGGATTCGAGGATGGCGGCGGAGCCCGAGCCGTTGTCGTTGATGCCAGCGCCTGCGGACACCGAGTCCAGGTGGGCTCCCGCCATCACCACGTTCTGCGGGTCACCACCGGGCCAGTCGGCGATCAGGTTGTACCCGGTGGCTCCGCTGGCGGTGAACTGCTGGACGGTCGTGGTGTACCCGGCGGCGTCCAGCTTCGCCTTGATGTAGTCGATCGAGGCCCGGTAGCCGGGGCGGCCGTGCGCACGGTTCCCACCGTTCCGCGAGGCGATCGACTGGAGCTGGTTCAGGTGGGCCTTGACGTTGGCCACCGGGATGTCGGGGGCGGCGAAGGCGGACGGGCTGCTCGCCGTGGTGTGCGCCGCCGCGGGTGTGGCGGAGGCCGTGGTGGCCGGCGAGGCGGCGATCAGCCCGGCGAGGGCTCCGGCGGCGGCGGTCGCCGTGGCGGCCCGGCGAAGCCAGGACGTCCGAGGCAAGGGGGAAGCGCTACGTGTGGGGTGCGTTGACATACGAGGCTCCAGGTTTCCGGAATCCGAACGGATAGGACGGAACGAACAGCTCGCTGGGCGACGCCCACGCCCTGAGGTCGGGGAGCGCCAATGAGGCGAGAGGGGGAGCAGTTTGACGCGTGCATGATGCTCTGGTGTCTGCTCCACCAAGGTCAAGAGGAATTCCGGACACCGCTCCCCGCATACCGTTCACACCCGGTCTGAGCAGCGGATGCCCCGCCTTTCCGTGGCTATCTCAGTCGTCATCGCAGCCTCATCGCAGTGTTGGCCTCAGTCGTCATGGCAGTGGTCGTTCCAGCCCTTCACCGCAGTGGTCGCCCCAGCCGTCACCCGCCAGCCACACCCGCGGCCGGTGGTGCCGGTGGCCGCCAGCCGCGGCACTGCGCCGGGCGGCGAACGCCCAGGTGGGAGCCTGCGGGACCGCACGCTTGTTGGCGCGGCCGGCGCGGCCGGCGCGGCCGGCGCGGCCATCGGGTCTGACCGAGCTCCGCCGGGTTTGGCGGGTGCGGCGGAGCTCTGCGTGTGCGGTGGCGGGGCTGATGGCGTGATCGTCGTCGGGCCCGACGTGCGAGGCGATGGGTTGGCGAGCTATCCCACCTGGGGTTCAGGCAGCACTCGATGCCGGTCGAAGAACCGCCCGGGCCGGCTGTCGAAGGTCAGTGCAGGCAGAACTCTCCTCCCTCTGGATCGGTCATGACGACCCACTCGGTGCCGCCGCGGGCTCTGCGCTCGTGGACCACCGCGCCGAGCGCCTCCAACCTGGCCACCTCACTCTCCAACGCACCCGGCGGGCTGTGGAGGTCGAGATGGAGTCGGTTCTTGACGACCTTGGGTTCGGGGACCCGCTGGAAGAGGATGCGCCGTCCGCGACCCAGGTCGCTGTCGGGGTCGAAGGGGTCGTCGGGATGCCGGACGGCAATGAGGTCGCGCCAGGCCAGGTGCCCCTGGAACTCGACGGTCTCCTGCTCGTCGACCGCGCCCACGGCCAGCAGGCGTGAGATCAGCCGGCTGTTGTCCTCGACCCGGTAGTGCAGGGCGGCAGCCCAGAACGCGGCCTGCTGGTGGGGGTCCGCGGCATCGATGACCACTTTCCAGGCGAGGGGGGTCGTCTCCATGTCTGTCTCCTCTTGAGGCGGTCCGCGCTCTCCGCGGACCTGCGTTGCGGGCTCGGCCGGCTCAACTTGCTGGGGAAGTCGTCGCGTTGTCGGCGAAGGCTGCCGATGGAGGGGCGGCCCTCCAGGGCCGCGGCCCTGCCCTCCACAGGTCCCTTTCCCACTTCTCCCGGGCCGTGAAACCAGTTATAGTGGTTACATGAGCGAGATGGCAATGGGATTGATCCTCAAGTCGCCTGAAGGGACGTCCTTCCGCTTCGACCCCGGGGCGCTGTGCCTGGAGTTGGTGCCGACTGGTGGCCCGGGCCTGTTCGTGCGGTACGAGGTGCTGCACCAGCCCGCGGACCTCGCCGACTGGGCGGCGCGTTCACGGCTCAGCCCCACGCCGGAGGTCGAGGTGTCGCCGGAGGAGTTGGTGGCGGCCCGACAGTTGCGGGACGCGGTGCTGAGCATGGCGGCCGACCAGGCGCATGACCGACCGCTGGACCCCGCCGACCTCGCCATAGTCAATGCGGCTGCGGCCCACCCACCGCTGGTGCCGCGGCTGGACGGCCCCGCCGAGCGCCACTGGGACGAGCCGGCGACCGGCCGTCAGTTGCTGTCGACGGTGGCCCGTGACGCGATCGAGCTGTTCTCCGGCCCCCATGCGGACCGTGTCCGGGAATGCGCGACGGACAACTGCTACCTGCTGTTCGTGGACACCTCACGCCCAGGCCGGCGCCGGTGGTGCTCCATGCAGCGCTGCGGCAACCGCCACAAGGTGCGTGCCCTGCGCGCCCGCCAGGCGGTGCCCGACGACGGCTTCTCCGACCTGCCGAAGGATTCCCCCATGCCCCAGGACACGCCAGGTGAGAGCGGCGCCAGCACCCGACGCGGCCCGAGCTCAGGCCCGTCCGAACCCGGCGCCGGGAGCGAGCGGCCGGTGGGACTGACGCAGGACGCCGGATGGGAGATCGGCGTGTCCAAGACGCTGCCGCATCCACCGTCCGTGGTCTGGGACTTCATCAGCGGAGACGAGGGCATCGCCATCTGGCTCGGATCCGGGGCTGAGCTGCACCAGCAGAAGGGGACGACGTACGAGACCGAGGACGGCACCACCGGCGAGATCCGTGGCTACCGGCCGGGCGACCGCATCCGGCTGACCCACCGGCTGCCCGGCAGCACCACGGACACCACGATCCAGGTGGCCGTCTCCCGGGCCCGTTCCGGTGAGAAGGCGGTGCTCAGGTTCCACCAGGAGAGGCTGGCCGACGAAGCCGAGCGGGCCGAGCGGCGCGAGCATTGGAAACGGGTGATGGCCCACGTCGCCGACGCCCTGGGCTGACCGGTTCCGCCGCGCCGCCGACGGCCGGCGGCGCGGGCTGGCCCGGAGCGGCCGGGCGGGTGCTCGGGCCACAGGCGCTCACGGGCGCGGGACGCCGGAGCCCGGAGAGACGGGGGGTTCGCCCGGCGCTGCGGCCCCGGCCGGGGCCGGGGCGGCGGTTTGGTCGGGCGCCTCCGTGGCCCGGGTGGCCGGGGGTTCCACGCCCGCCGCGGCCAACGGGGCTTCCGGGGCCGTCGCTGAGGAGGCCACCACGGACTCGCCGGGGTGGACCGTGGCGGCAGCGCCGGCCCGGGCCGCCGCCGCGCGCAGTGCGGCCCGCGAGCGGCGCGCGGTCCTTAGGGCGTCCCAGGTCAGCAGGGCCAGGGCCAGCCAGACGAGGGCGAAGCCGGCCCACCGCTCGATGGGCATCTCCTCGTGGAAGACCACCAGACCGAGTACGAACTGAGAGGTCGGCGCGATGTACTGCATCATCCCGATCGTGGACAGCGGCAGCCGGACGGCCGAGGCGCCGAAGCAGATCAGCGGCAGTGCGGTGATGAACCCACAGCCCACCAGCAGCAGCCCGTGCCCCACGCCCTCGCTGGTGAACGTGCTGTCGCCGCGTGCGCCCAGGAAGATCAGAAAGCCGAGCGCCGGCAGGAACTGGATACCGGTCTCGGCCGCGAGCGACTCAAGGCCGTCCAGCCCGAGGCGCTTCTTGATCAGGCCGTAGGTGCCGAACGAGAAGGCCAGGGTCAGCGCGATCCACGGCGGCTTGCCGTAGCCGACCGTCAGGACCGCCACGGCGGCCACGCCGACGCCGACCGCCGTCCACTGGACCCTGCGCAGCCGCTCATGCAGCAGCAACACCCCGAAAGCGATGCTGACCAGCGGATTGATGAAGTACCCCAGGGCCGCCTCGACCACATGGCCGGAGTTCACGCCCCAGATGTAGACACCCCAGTTGACGGACATCACGGTGGCGGCGACCGCTATCAGTCCCAGCCGCTTGGGCTGTCGCAGCAGTGGTCCGATCCACGACCAGCGGCGCAACACCAACAGGATGATCACCACGGCGCCGAGCGACCACACCATCCGGTGCGCAAGGATCTCGACCGCCCCGGTCGGCTCCAGCAGCGGCCAGTACAGAGGGAAGAGGCCCCACATGCCGTACGCGGCGAAGCCGTATGCAAGACCCGTGCGCGTCTCGTTGGCCGACGTCAACGCTTCCTCCCCGGCTGGCCACCACAGTGGCGGCGACGAGTCGAACGTAGCGTCGCGGTGGGCAGTCTGTCAGCCCCGTCCTGGCATACGGTCATGACATTCGGCGGGGCCCGCGACACGCCACGGCCGCCCTGGCCGTGCCGTACGCCCGCCATACCCGTGGTGAACTGCGAGAAGGGTGAGGCGTGTGAGGCGTACGGGCAGCCATGGGGCGGCCGTGGGGGTGGGGCGGGCCGAGGCGGAGTGACTAACGCAACGCCAGCGCCGCCGCGATGGACTCGGCGATCGGCGTCGTCGGGCGCCCGATCAGACGGGCCAGATCGCCACTCGTGCCGGCCAGCGAGCCGCGCTCGATGGCGGAGTCGACGTCGACCAGGATCGCGGCGAACGGCTCCGGCACACCGGCGCCGGTCAGGATCTCCTGATGGGCGTCGGCGGAGAGGGCGGAGTAGCTGACCGGCTTGCCGGACTGGGCCGCGACCTCGGCCGCGTACTCCGCGAAGCTCCAGGCCACGTCGCCGCTCAGCTCGTACGCGGCCCCCTCGTGCCCCTCTCCGGTCAGCACGGCGACCGCCGCCGCGGCGTAGTCGGCACGGGCCGCCGAGGCCACCCGGCCCTCGCCCGCGTTGCTCACCACGGCCCCGTGCTCAAGGATGGTCGCCAGCCGGCCGGTGTAGTTCTCGTGGTACCAGCCGTTGCGCAGGAAGACGTGCGGCAGGCCGGAGTCGAGGATGGCCTGTTCGGTCACCTTGTGCTCGGCGGCCAGTTGGAAGTCGGCGGCGGGGCCGCCCCGGATGCCGGTGTAGGCGAGCAGCGCGACGCCCGCCTCCATGGCGGCGTCGATCACGGCCAGGTGCTGCGGCACGCGCTGCCCGACCTCGCTGCCCGAGATGAACAGCACCCGCTCGCCGGCGCGGAAGGCACCCGCCAGCGTCTCCGGCTGGCCGTAGTCGGCGATGCGCAGCTCCACGCCGCGTGCGGCCAGGTCGGCGGCCTTGGCGCGGTCGCGTACGACGGCGGCGATCTCGCCGGCGGGCAGCTCGCCCGCGGCGACCTTGGCCAGCAGCCCTTCGATGACGAGCTGGCCGAGCTGACCGGTGGCTCCGGTGACGACGATCATGTGTCTCTCCTCGTGAGAACGTGTCCAGTCACCGTAAGCGCCTCACTAACCATTCGTAAGTACCCACTTTGAAGTACGGTACTAGTATCAAGGGAAGGTGGCCTGACATGCGGAAACAGGGTGACGGGATGGACGTGATGCAGGTCAGAGAGGTGCCAGGTGGGAGCGTTGACGCTGCTCACCCGGCTGGCGCCGCCGACCCTGCCAGCCCTGCCAGCAGCGCCAGCCCTGCTGGCACTGTGGGAACTGCGGGTCCCGACGGCCCGGCCGGCTCCGCCGGGGCCGAAGCGCGGCAGCTCGATGCGCTCGACGTGCCGAAGCCGCCGGACGTGCATGCGCCGATGTGCCCGTCGCGGCTGATCCTTGAGCACGTGACCAGCCGCTGGGGCGTGCTGGCGCTGGCGGCGTTGCGGGAGCGTACGCACCGGTTCAGCGAACTGCGGCGACGGGTCGGCGGCGTCAGCGAGAAGATGCTCGCCCAGACCCTCCAGACGCTGGAGCGGGACGGTTTCGTGCACCGGGTGGCCTATCCGGTGATCCCGCCGCGCGTGGAGTACTCGCTGACCCCGTTGGGGGAGGAGGCCGCGGCGCAGGTGTGGGCGCTGGCCCGGTGGTCGGAACAGCGGGTGCCCGAGGTGCTGGCGGCCCGCGAGCAGTACGACGTACGACGCGGCGACGGGGCGGGGGCCGGAGCCGCTGCGGCCGGCGCCGAGCCCAGCGGTGGTGGCGCGGGGCGCGCCGGCCACAGGCGCGGGGCGCCGGCCCGGCAGAAGGGCCGATGACAAGGCGCCAACAAGGTGCCGACAAGGCCGTGGCCCGACCCCGGGAGTTGCGGGTCGGGCCATCAAGACGCCCGTACGGTGCCGGGCGCAGACGGCGCCGGGTGGCGGTGGGCGGGGCCGGCCGAGTGGTGCGGCCGGCCTGCTCCCGTAGCGCGGCTGCCGCGGGTCGGCACCGACCCGACCTGGGCCGACCCGGGCCGGTCCGCCGTCGGCGTGCCCTGCGGCCTGCGGTTATCCGGCCACGGTCCAGGTGTCGGTGCCGTGGAGGAGGTTGGCGAGGTCGCCCTTGCCCTGGTTTTCGATGGCGTGGTCGAGT
>NZ_JBEHZD010001260.1:0-265 GCF_040240285.1 Streptomyces sp. HSW2009
CGCCGCGCCCCCCGGCCGCGGGCCGGGTCGGGGGGGGGCCGGGGGGGGGGGGGGGGGGGGCCCGGGGGCGCGGGGGGGGGGGGGGGGGGGGGGGGGCCGGCTGGCGAGTGGGGTGGGGGTCAGCGGTTCGACGGGGGCGGCTGCTGTTCGTCGTCCGCGGCCGGGGCCGGTGGGCCGTCCGTCGCCGGTGGTACGGGATCGGGTGCGCCGGCGGCCGGCGGCTCGCCCGCCCCCGCCGCCGCGCCCCCCTCGGCCACCCCCCCCC
>NZ_JBEHZD010001261.1:0-264 GCF_040240285.1 Streptomyces sp. HSW2009
CCCCCCCCCCCCGGCACCCCCCCCCCCCCCCCCCCCCCGGGGGGGCCCGGCGCCCCCCGCCCCCCCCCGGGGGCCCCCCGGCCCCCCCCCCCCCCGGGGGGGGGGCGGGGGGGCCCCATGGGTGGGTGGTGGGTGGCTGGCTGTGTCAGCCCGTGCCGGTCGTGGCGCTCGTGCCGGGGCCTGTGCCCGCGGCGTCGCCGGCGCCGGGGCCGCCCACCCCCCCCGCGCCCCCCGGCCCCCCCCCCCCCCCCGGGGGGCCCCCCC
>NZ_JBEHZD010001262.1:0-264 GCF_040240285.1 Streptomyces sp. HSW2009
GTCGCGTCATAGACGGGGAACAGCTAACAGTCGGCCATCTGGTAGAGCTCCTGGATGTTCTCCACGAAACCGGTGACGACCCTGACGCCGGCGCGGCGCAACTCCAACAGCAAAGCTTTATCGGTGACCGTGCTCGTGCTTGCCACGAGGACAGCCGCCAACCCCTGCTCTGCGGCTCGGCGCAGCGCTAGGACGTTGCGGCCGGCCCGGCAGTGACCCACGTGCAAGACCACGGGCCGTGCGTCGAAGTAGCCGAACTTAGCC
>NZ_JBEHZD010001263.1:0-261 GCF_040240285.1 Streptomyces sp. HSW2009
CGGGGGCGCGAGGTGGCGGGGGCGCCGGGCGCTGACGGGACAGCACCCGGCGACCTCCGCCCGGGCAGGCGCGACGGGGGTGCGCGCCGTGTGGTCGATGACGCCGGGGCCGTCGGCTCAGTCGTCCTGGTCGCCGAAGTCGGGCCGGGCCCGCCTGGCGGTCATGATCTCGTCGTTGGAGGTGCCGGCGGCGACCATCGGCCAGACCATGGCGTCCTGGTGGACGATGAAGTCCACCACCACGGGCCGGTCGTTGATGGA
>NZ_JBEHZD010001264.1:0-259 GCF_040240285.1 Streptomyces sp. HSW2009
GTAGACAGCTGCCGCGTGCACGAGCCCGGCCACCGCGTGTTTGGACGTCTGGTACGGCAGCAGGTCCGCCGAACCGGTATGTCCGGCAATGGATGCCGTGACCGCGATCGATCCGCGTATGTCCAGGCGGCGGTAGAGCCGGAACGCGGCCCGCAGACCGAGGAACTGCCCCCGCACGTTGACGGCCATGACACGCTCGAAGTCGTCGACGGTCAGATCGGGGAGTTCGGCGAAACTGCCGAAGATGCCCGCGTTGAGG
>NZ_JBEHZD010001265.1:0-257 GCF_040240285.1 Streptomyces sp. HSW2009
ATATACACCATTGTATTTGAATGCTGAAAATCACACATTGAATCATGCAAAGATTAGTAGCGCGCATGTCGCACAATATGACTCTGAAGATAAACAACAAGATGTAAGTTTTGAATATACGTTTGACAAAGATACTGAGTTAGTTGGAAACATGAACTTAAAACTATGGGTAAGCACTAAAGACTCAGATGATATGGATTTATTTGCAGGTATTAAAAAGTTAGATCGTCGTGGTAATGAAGTTAACTTCCCTGATT
>NZ_JBEHZD010001266.1:0-254 GCF_040240285.1 Streptomyces sp. HSW2009
GGGCGGGGGGGGGCGGGGGGGGGGGGCCGGGGGGGGGGCGGGGGGGGGGGGGCCCCGCGGCGCGTTGCCACGGGGCCGCCGCGCGGGATCAGACCGCGCCGGTGAGGACCTCGGCGACGGCGATGCCGGAGACCCGGGTGGCGCCGAAGGTGGCCAGGTGGGCGGCGCCGAAGTGGTGGGGGGGGGGCCGCCCCCCCCCCCCCCCCCCCGGGGCCCGGGCCGCGCCCCCCCCGCCCCCCCGCCCCCCGCGCCCC
>NZ_JBEHZD010001267.1:0-252 GCF_040240285.1 Streptomyces sp. HSW2009
GGGGGGGGCACCCGCGGGCCCCCCCCCCCCCGGCCGGGGGGGGGGGGGCCGGCCGGGGGGGGGGCGGGGGCCCCGGCGGCGCCCCGGGCGCGGACGGCCGCCGGGTCGGTGGCGTCGGCGGCGACGATGCGGGCGGTGGCGCCGGCGGCGGACAGCCCCTAGGCGAGGTCCGCCGCCCCCCGCCCCGTAGGGGCGCGTCGGCAGTCCAGCAGCAGGTTGCGGGTGGGTGCGGTTGGGAAGGGGTGTTCGGCG
>NZ_JBEHZD010001268.1:0-251 GCF_040240285.1 Streptomyces sp. HSW2009
GGGCCACGGCTTGGTGCGCCCCCTGGTGGTCGGCGCGGCGGGGCAGCAACACGCCTCCCAGGGGGCGGGGGCGTGCGCCGCGCGCGGCCAGCAGCCCCGCCAACCTGGCGGCCCTGGCGTCGAGTTCGCGGTAGTTCAGCCGGTCGGCCCCCGCCGCGCCCGCCGGGGGGGGGGGGGGGGGCGCCGGCGGGGGGGGCCCCCCGTGGGGGGGGGCGGGCCGGGGGCGGGGGCGGGGGGGCCCCCCCGGGGGC
>NZ_JBEHZD010001269.1:0-250 GCF_040240285.1 Streptomyces sp. HSW2009
GGCTGGTCCCGCTCCAGGCCGGGCCCGGCGGCCGGCGCCGCGGCCCGCCCCGCACCCGCCGCCTCCTGCTCTTGCGCCTGCTCCTGCTCCTGCTTTCGCTGCGGCTCGGCCGCGCGGTCGGGGTGGGGCGGCTTCGGCCGGTCGGCATGGTCGCGGTGGCCGGGCGGGGCCCGCGTCGGGCCCGGCGGGGGGGCGGGGCGGGGGGGCGGGTGGGGCGGCGGGCGGGGGCCGGGGCCCGGCCGCATGGGCG
>NZ_JBEHZD010000127.1:0-15916 GCF_040240285.1 Streptomyces sp. HSW2009
GGGGGGGGGGGGGGGGGGGGGGGGGGGGGGGGGGGGGGGGGGGGGGGGGGGGGGGGGGGGGGGGGGGGGGGGGGGGGGGGGGGGGGGGGGGGGGGGGGGGGGGGGGGGGGGGGGGGGGGGGGGGGGGGGGGGCGGGCGGCCGGCGGTTGGTGCATCCGCCGGTCCTGTGGTGCCTGGCGCGTTCGTGGGTCGCGCCAGCCCCAGGGGTGACATCACCGGTTCCGCCTGCTGTGATGGCTCGAACTCGCCGTCGCGGTCAAGGCGTTGGCCGGCGCGGACGGCCGCCCACTGCGCCCTACCTGCCGCTCGCCGCGCTCCACCTGCCGCCCCGCCGCGCCCCACCTGCCCTCGGCGGCGTCAGACGAGCGACTTCGCCATGCAGCGGCTGGAGTCGTACTCCCGGTACAGCCCGAACTTCTCTTCCTGGTACGCGTACCCGCAGGACGCGTACAGGGTCAGCGCCTCCGGCTGGGCGATGCCCGACTCCAGGACCATCCGGGTGCGGCCGGCGGCGCGGGCGTCCTCCTCCAGGGCGGCGAGGATGCGGCGGGCCAGCCGCTGCCCGCGCGCGGCGGGCACCACGTACATCCGCTTCAACTCCGCGTCGCCGTCCGCGTACCCCTCGTCGCTGCGGTCCTGCCGCCGCCAGCCGCCGCTGGCCACCGGCGCGCCGTCGACGTCGTACGCCAGCAGGTACAGGCCGTTCGGCGGCGCGAACTGGCGGGGGTCGAGCGCGGTCAGGTCCGGATCGCCGTACCGCTCGACGTACTCCTGCTGCACCAGGTCGTTGAGCTTGACGGCATCGGGGTGGTCGTACGGCACGGGCGCGATCTGCATGCTCCATATCGTACGGGTGTGCTGTTTTCGGGCGGTGGGGCTGTGGAGTGCGGCGCGGTGCGGCCCGGTGCAGTCCGGTGCAGTCCGGTCCGGCGGGGCGGTGGCGGAGGACGCGTTGAAAGCGTCAGTTGCACGACAAGTGGTGTGATCTTCATCGCATTGGGCTTCTCTTGGGGGCGCGGTGTCGGCTTTTCTCCTCTTTCTGGGTGGCGGGGGCCGCTACCGACGAGGCGAGGTGCGGGCGTGCCGAGTGACGGAGAGGGAGTGCGATGGGCCAGACGTTGACCGACGCGGAGATCTTGCGTGCGGTCCGCCGCGTCCACGCCTTGGAGCAGCAGCACGAGGAGCTGCGGACCCGCCTGGACGGCATGGCCGAGGCGCGGACGCCGGAGGACGTGGCCGAGCAGAACCGCTGTGGCGAGGCGATGGCCGCCACGGTCGAGACGCTGCTCATCGAATCCGTCGTCGCGCTGGAGAAGATCGGCCTGTCGCTCGCGGCCCGGGCCGTCGAGGTCACCGCGGCGGCTGAGGGCATCGCCGTACCGGCGTCCGTGGTGCACCGGGGCTGAGCCGGGTGGCGCGTAGGCTGCCTGGGGTTTGGTGAACGATCCGGGAGTGACGTCTTGCGTACGGTTTCGACGGTGAACGTGAACGGTCTGCGGGCCGCCACGAAGAAGGGCTTCGTGGCCTGGTTGGCGGCGACCGAAGCGGACGTGGTCTGCCTCCAGGAGGTGCGCGCGGAACCGGCGCAGTTGCCGGCAGAGGTGCGCGAGCCGGCGGGCTGGCACGTGCTGCACGCCCCGGCGGAGGCCAAGGGTCGGGCCGGCGTCTCGCTCTACACGCGGCAGCGGCCCGAGCGTAGCCAGGTCGGATTCGGCTCCACCGAGTTCGACGGCAGCGGACGCTACGTGGAAGCGGACCTTCCGGGCCTGACCGTCGCGAGCCTCTACCTGCCGTCCGGCGAGGTGGGCACGGAGCGGCAGGAGGAGAAGGAGCGCTTCATGGGCGAGTTCCTGCCGTACCTGAAGGAGCTGCGCGAGCGCGCCGCTGCCGCCGGGCGCGAGGTGCTGGTCTGCGGCGACTGGAACATCGCCCACCGCGAGGCCGACCTCAAGAACTGGAAGGCCAACCGCAAGAGCGCCGGCTTCCTGCCCGAGGAGCGCGACTGGCTCAGCCGCGTGTTCGACGAGAACGGTTACGTGGACGTCGTCCGCAGCCTGCACCCGGACGTCGAAGGCCCGTACTCCTGGTGGTCCTACCGCGGCAAGGCGTTCGACAACGACAGCGGCTGGCGCATCGACTACCAGGTCGCCACCCCCGGCCTCGCGGCCCGCGCCACCACCGCCGTGGTCGAACGCGCCGCCTCCTACGATCTGCGCTGGTCAGACCATGCGCCGGTGACGGTCACGTACGCGGCGGAGTAGCCGCCGGGTGGGCTTTCCGGGGGCGTACGGGCTCCGCCGGGGTATGTGGGCTCCGCCGGGTCGTACGGGTTCCACGGGGCGTACGGGCGCTGCCGGCATGTGGGGGCTCCGCAGGTCGTACGGGCGCTGCCGGGGTGTGCGGGGTGTGCGGGGTGGCTCCCGTTCCCGCGGTGGTGGGCCCGTCTCCGGCTCAGCCGTCCGCCCCGGTGACCTGCTCGCCGGTCTGGGCGCCGGGCTGCCCCGTGACCTGCTCGCCGGGCCGCTCGGGCGGCGGTCGGTCGATCCACTTCTCCAGTTCGGCCCGGATGTGGCGGTCCAGGGACAGGGACAGTTCCGCGTCGACGATCGACTTGGCGTTCTGCCGCAGGGTCTCCAGGGTCTTGGTGATGTGCGCGGCCTCGTCCGCGGTCGGGGCGGGGGCGGCGGGGGGCCCGGGGCGGGGGGGGGGGGCCGGGGGGGGGGGCGCCCCGGGCGATGGCGTCGGCGAGTACGTGGGTGCGTACGAGCCGGGTGAAGGTCTCCGACACGGCGTCCATGTGCTGCCGCAGCTCGCGCCCGGCGGCCAGTACGGCGGAGAGCGGCACGCCCTTGCCGACCAACTCGCGTGAGGCATCCAACAGACGCCGGCTGACGTGCACGAAGTCGTCGCCGTCCACCGCGAGGTAGCCGAGGTCGAGCGAGGCGGCGAGGTTCTCCGGGGTGACCTCGCCGGTGAAGTGGTCGGCGAGCTCCTGCGGCGTGAGCTTGACCGGCGTCTCCTGTGGCCAGGGCATCGGCAGCGCGTCCGCGAGACCGAGCACTTCGCCCACGTCCCGGCCGCTCTCGAAGGCGGCGAGCAACTCCGCTATGCCGCCCAGCGTGTGGCCGCGCTCAAGCAGCGCCGCGATCGTGCGCAGCCTGGCCAGGTGGTGCTCCGTGTACCAGGCGATCCGACCCTCCCGCCGGGGCGGCGGGAGCAGCTTGCGCTCCCGGTAGAAGCGCAACGTCCGCACGGTGATCCCGGCCGCCTCGGCCAGCTCCGCCATCCGGTACTCGCGCCCCTGCTGCGCCTGCGTCGTCTTCGCCACCCGAGCAGCCTATGTCGGCCGGTACGGATGTCACCGGGGTATGCCAGCGGTATCGGCCCACTTGGGCCACGTTCCGTGCCTCGGCCGCCGCCCCGTACCGCGCGCCTCCCGTGGGTGGGGTGCCGATGGGGTGTGAGAGCCGCTGGCCGGCCCTGGCCTCTGCCCGCGCTGGGGCGTGTACGGGTTGTATGCAAGGTGTGCGCATCTCGTCCATCGCGGGCTGGGTTCCGGCGGTGCCGGCTTGCTGTTGTGCGCGGCTCGTATGCAATCCGTCCGCAACCTGCCGCCGGCGGGCTGGCCGTCGGGGAGGTCGGGGGCTCGCTGTGTACGGGTTGCATACAACCTGTGTGCGACCTGTCGCCAGCACCTCGGGTTCCGGGCGTCGCGGGCTCTGTCGTGTGCGGGTTGTATACGACGTGCACGCAACCCGCCTCCAACGTGCCGAGCGCCGCGAGCCTCCGGTCCCCGCCGTGTACGGGATGTATGCAACCCGTACGCAACTCGCCTCCGGCGGCCGGGCGCTCACGGTGCGCGGGCAGCCTGATGCCGGTCGGTCCTCGTGTGCGGGTTGTGTACAACATGTGGGCAACCCGCCTCCCGGCGTCAGGGCTCCCGGCGTCAGGGCTCCCACCGCCTGCCCGCAGGGTGCCTGTGCGGGCCTTGGCAACTTCCCCTCGTACGACCCCTACCGCTCGGTATGGGGCTGCCCTACGCTCCTGACTGTGCCAGTGGTTGCTGGCGTGGTTTCTCGTCTTCGGGAGGCGGTGGCATGGCCGAGCAGGGGCATGTGCGGGTGGCGGTGATCGGTAGCGGCTTCGGTGGGCTGGGGGCTGCGGTGCGGCTGCGGCGGGCGGGGGTCACCGACTTCGTGGTGTTGGAGCGGGCCGACGCGGTAGGGGGCACCTGGCGCGACAACAGCTACCCCGGGTGCGCCTGCGACGTCCCGTCCCACCTGTACTCCTTCTCCTTCGCGCCCAACCCCGAGTGGCCGCGCAACTTCTCCGGGCAGCCGCACATCCGGGCCTATCTGGAGCGGGTCGCCGACACCTTCGGGCTCCGCCCGCACCTGCGGTTCAACTCCGAGGTGCACAGCGCGCGGTGGGATGGCGATGCACTGCACTGGGAGCTGGAGACCGCCGGCGGCACGTACACCGCCGACGTCGTCGTCTCCGCCACCGGGCCGCTCTCCGACCCGCAACTCCCCGACGTGCCAGGGCTCGACGGCTTCCCCGGCCGGGTCTTCCACTCGGCGCGCTGGGACCACGACTACGACCTGCGCGGCAAGCGCGTCGCCATGGTCGGAACCGGCGCCTCCGCCATCCAGATCGTGCCCGCCATCCAGCCCACCGTCGAACGGCTCACCCTCTTCCAGCGCACCCCGCCGTGGGTGCTGCCGCGCGCCGACCGGAAGATCAGCGGGGCGGAACAGTGGCTGCACAGCCGGGTCCCCGCGACCCGTGCGCTGCGCCGCGGATTGCTGTGGGGGATCAGGGAGTTGCAGGTCAGCGCGTTCACCAAGCGCCCGGGGCAGCTCCGGGTGGTGGAGCGGGTGGCGCGGAAGCACCTGGCCAGGGCGATCAAGGACCCGGGGCTGCGGGCCAAGCTGACCCCCGACTACCGCATCGGCTGCAAGCGTGTGCTGCTGTCCAACAGCTACTACCCGGCGCTCGCGCAGCCCAATGTGGACCTGGTCGCCGCGGGGCTGCGCGAGGTGCGCGGCTCGACCCTGGTCGCCGCCGACGGCACCGAGGCCGAGGCGGACGCGATCGTCTTCGGCACCGGCTTCCACGTCACCGACCTGCCGATCGCCCACCGGGTCACCGGCGCCCGGGGCACGACGCTGGCCGAGGAGTGGAAGGACGGCATGGAGGCGCTGCGCGGCAGCGCAGCCGCCGGGTTCCCCAACTTCCTCACCATCATCGGCCCCAACACGGGCCTCGGGAACAGCTCGATGATCCTGATGATCGAGTCACAGCTGAACTATCTGGTCGACTACCTGCGGCAGTTGGACGTGCTCGGCGGGAAGGTCGCGCTCGACGCGTACCCGTCCGCCGTGCACGCCTGGTCGCACCGCGTGCAGCAGCGCATGCAGCGCACCGTGTGGAACGTCGGCGGCTGCCAGAGCTGGTACCTGGACGCGCGCGGGCGCAACACCACTGTCTGGCCGGGGACCACCAGCGAGTTCCGCCGCGCCACTCGCGAGGTCGACCTGGCCGAGTACGAGGTGCTGCGCGCCCCGCGGCCGGCGCGTCCTGAACCGGCCGGTGCGCCCGCCGCGGGGCATGCCGGGACCGCCGCCGTGGGTAGGACGGGCACGTCCACCAGCCCCACCAAACAAGCCCACCCCGCCACCCCCGCCAACCAAACCCACCCCGCCACCCCCGCCGAACAATCCCAGCCCACGAAGCAAGCCGAGCCCACCCAGCCCGCCACCCCCGTCAAGCAAGTCACTCCCCCTGAGCAAGCCAAGCCCGCCAAGCAAGCCGCGGAACCAGCCGCTCCGACCGGTGGTCCGCAGGCCGATGGCCCGTCCCCGGAGGCCGCCGCGTGAACCCGCCAAGCCCTGCCAGCCAAGTTGTATACAACCTGCCTACCCCCACTCGGGAGCTGGCCGTCACCTCGGCCGACGGTGCGCGCATCCACACCGAGCAGTACGGGCCCGACGACGCCCCCGCGGTCGTGCTCGCGCACGGCTGGACCTGCTCCATCGGCTTCTGGGCGCCGGTGATCGCAGCGCTCGCCGGCGAGTTCCGGCTCATCGCGTACGACCAGCGCGGACACGGCCGCAGCGCCCCGCCCGGATACGGCCGCTACACCGTCGAGACCCTCGCCGACGACCTGGCCGCGGTGCTCGACCAGACGCTCGCCACCGGTCCCACCGGCGACAAGGAACGGGCCCTGGTGGTGGGCCACTCGATGGGCGGCATGACGATCATGGCCGCGGCCCGCAGGACCGAACTGCGCGAGCGGGCGGCTGCCGTGCTGATGTGCAGCACCGGGGCGGGCCAGTTGCTCGACGAGACGCTGGTGGTGCCGACCCCGCGCGGCTGGCTGCGCCGGCGTGTGCACACCTTCGTCCTCGGCTCGGCCGCACCGCTCGGCCGGGTCACCCCGCTGGCCCGACGCACGATGAAGTACGTGACGATGGGGCGCGGCGCGACCTCCGAAATGGCCGATTTCTGCGCCCGCATCGTGCACGCCTGCCCGCGTCTCGTCCGCGCCAAGTGGGGCCACATGATGGGGGACATGGATCTGCGCGGCAACGTCGCCGCGCTCACCCCGCCGACCGCGGTCATCGGCGGCACCGCGGACCGCCTCACCCCGCGCGTGCACGCGCGCCGCATCGTCTCCGCGCTGCCGCACTCGCTGGGCCTGACCGAACTGCCCGGCATCGGCCACATGACCCCCATCGAGGTGCCGGAGACGGTGGCCGGCGCCATCCGCGGCCTGGTCGCCGACCACCTCACCGACCACCCCCCCCGCCCTCTCACCGCCCCCCGCAGCACCCCCCGTACCGGCACGACCCCGCGTACTGGCGCGGCCCCACATACCGGCGCGGCCGCCGAAGGCCGCACGGACCACCTCGGTGACCGGACCTCGGCAGCGACCCCCCACCCGCCGGCGGGGCCCGGCGGCAGCACGGCGAAGGAGCAGACGGCATGAGCACGCGCAGCAGCCTGGACGGACAGGTGGCGGTGGTGACCGGGGCCGCGCGCGGCGTCGGTGAACTCCTGGCCCGCAAGCTCTCGGCCCGCGGTGCGACGGTGGCCCTGGTCGGCCTGGAACCTGAGGAGTTGAAGCGGGTGGCCGCGAGCCTGCACGGCCCGGGCGCGCACTGGTACGCGGACGTCACCGACCACGCGGCGATGTCCCGCGTTGCCAGCGAGGTGAAGGATCGGTTCGGCAAGGTCGACATCGTGGTGGCCAACGCGGGCGTCGCCGCCGGCGGGCCCTTCGCCGACTCCGACGCGCAGTCCTGGAACCGCGTCATCGAGGTCAATCTCATCGGCAGCGCCACCACGGCCCGCGCCTTCCTCCCGGTCCTGCTGGAGAGCCGCGGCTATCTGCTCCAGATCGCCTCGCTCGCCGCGATCACGCCGGCGCCGCTGATGAGCGCGTACTGTGCCTCCAAGTCCGGCGTCGAGGCGTTCGCCCACAGCCTGCGCGCCGAGGTCGGCTACCGCGGTGTACGGGTCGGGGTCGGCTATCTGAGCTGGACCGACACCGACATGGTGCGCGGCGCCGACGAGGACGAGGTGCTGCGCGACCTGCGCGCCAGGCTCCCCTGGCCGAGCAACCGCACCTATCCGCTGGGCCCCGCCGTGGACCGCCTGGTGGCGGGCATCGAGCGCCGCTCGGCCCATGTGTACGGGCAGTGGTGGCTGCGCGGCATGCAGTCCGTACGCGGCTATCTGCCGGCCCTCATCGGCACCGTGGGCCAGCGCGAGATGCGGCACTTCGCCCCCCGCCTCGAAGCCCGCAGTGCTCCGCGGACCGGCCTGGTCGGAGCCGGCGGCACGGCAGACGAACGCGCCCGCGGGAACGGGAACGGCTGACCCTGACGCGCCGCGGGCCCGACGCCACCCCCGCGGCTCCGGGCCTGCACCACGTCTGACCTGCGGGTCCCGTGTCAACTCGCGGCGCGGTGTGCGGCATGCATGCGGCTTGTATGCGTAGCGGGTGCGTTCTGTCTGCTGTGCATACGAGTTGTATACGCAGCGTGGACGCTCTGCCCGTCGCGGATGTGGCTTGTGTGCGTCACGCGCGCGCTCCGCTCGCCGTGGATACGACATGCAGGCGGCTTGTATGCGCTACGCGCCCGCCCCGCTCGCTGAGGATGCAGCTTGTATGCGTGACCTGCGCACCCCGCTTGCCGTGCATACGGCTTGTATGCGCTGCGTACATTCCCTGCTTGCCATGTATGCAGCTTGTATGCGCGACGCGCTCACCTCCGCCGCTCTGCATACGACTTGTATGCATCACGCGCGCTCGTTCGCCCGCCCGCTCCCGCTCCCGCTCCGCCCCATGGCGAAGGGACGCACCCGTGGGGTGCGTCCCTTCTGGGGGTCGCTCGCTGCTTCCGCATGCGGGGCGGCCGGGGCCGCGGCGAGGCGGGGGAGTGGGGTCACATGAAGCGTCGTTTGGCGTCGTCCAGGGTGTCCTGGACGCCCTCCTTCGCCTCGGAGCCCTTCTCCTTGGCGCGCTTCATGGCGTCACCCTGCGCGTCGTCCTGGGAGCGACCGCCGTCCTCGTCCTTCTCCCGGGACTTGCCGAGCTTCTCCTTGGCCTGTTGCTGAAGTTGTTCGGCCTTGTCCTTGAACTGGTCCGAAACGCCCATGGTGTTCCCTCCTCGGGAGTGCGCGGGGATGGGCCCCGATCAGCCTGACACGGGCCAGCATGCTTCGCATGTCGGGTCATGTCCCCCATGGCCGCCCCGCGGCTGCCCTACGACTGCCCTACGACTGCCCCGCAGCTACCCCCGTGGCCAGCCCCGCCGCTACCCCCGCGGCGGCAGCGGCGGCCGGCTGCGGTTGGGGACGTCCGAATAGTCGGGCGGTTCCGCCGCCGGATGGCGTTCCAGCAGGTCAAGGGCGGTGCGGACGGCCACGGCCAACTGGGGGTGACGACCTTCGGCCCAGTGCAGCGGGGAGCGCAGGGCCTCGATGTCCGGCTCCACGCCGTGGTTCTCCACGCCCCAGCCGTAGCCGTCGAACCAGGCGGCGTTCATCGGCACGGTGATCGCCGTACCGTCCACCAGCCGGTGCCGGCCGGTCATCCCGACCACTCCGCCCCAGGTCCGCAGCCCGACCACCGGGCCGAGGCCGAGCAGCCGGAACGCGGCGGTGATCATGTCGCCGTCGGACGAGGTCATTTCGTCCGCGACGGCCACCACGGGGCCGCGCGGCGCGTCCCCGGCGTAGCTCACCGGCTGGGCGTGCCGGGTCAGGTCCCAGCCGAGGATGGTGCGGGTCAGCTTCTCCACGACGAGTTCGCTGATGTTGCCGCCGGCGTTGCCGCGTACGTCCACGATCAGCGCCGGGCGGGACATCTCCATCCGCACGTCCCGGTTGAACTGGGCCCAGCCCGAGCCGCCCATGTCGGGGATGTGCAGGTAGCCGCACTTGCCGCCGCTGAGTTCGCGCACCACCTCACGGCGTTTGGCCACCCAGTGCTGGTAGCGCAGCGGCCGTTCGTCGATGAGCGGGACGACGGCGACCCGGCGCGGCGGCCCGCCGCCTTCGGCCGGCCGGAACGTCAGCTCGACCGTGGGCCCGCCGGCGGCCGTGAGCAGCGGCGCGGGGCCGGCGACCGGGTCCACCGGCCGCCCGTCCACATGGGTCAGCGCGGCGCCCTCCCGGATGCCCGAACCGGCCAGCGGGGAGCGGGCCTTGGAGTCGGACGAGTCGCCCGGCAGGATGCGCGTGACCTGCCAGGCGCCGTCCTTGCCGCGGGTGAAGTCGGCGCCGAGCAGGCCGATGGCGCGCTGGTAGTGCGGCGGCCCCTCGTTGCGGCGGGCGGGCGAGACGTACGCGTGGGAGGTGCCGAGTTCGCCCAGCACCTCGCGGAGCAGGGCGGCGAACTCGTCGGGGGAGGCGACCCGGTCGAGCAGTGGTCGGTACTGGTCGAGCACGGCGTCCCAGTCGACGCCACCCATGCCGGGCTCCCAGAAGTACGCCCGCATCAGCCGGCCGGCCTCCGCGTACGCCTGCTGCCACTCGGCCGCCGGGTCCACCTCGTGCAGGATGCGCCGCAGGTCCATCTGGACGGTGGAGTCGGGGTCGGCGATCTCGCTCGCGGGCACCACGCGCAGGTCGCCGTCGTCGTTGAGGACCAGCCTGGAACCGTCGCCGCTGACCGCGAACCAGTCGACGTCGCTGGTCAGTTCGGTACGACGGGCCTTCGCCAGGTCGAAGTGTTCCAGTGTGGGGCGGCCCGAGGTGTCGGCCGGGTTGGCGAACGTCTCGCCGAGCGCCCCGGAGATCGGCCAGCGCAGCCACACCAGGCCGCCGCCGCTGACCGGGTACAGCGAGGAGTACTTCGACGCGGCGACCGGGAACACGGTGACCCGACTCGCCAGCCCCTCCGCCTCCACCAGCACCTTGCTGTCCTGGTCACCGGCGCTCACCGCGGGATCGAGCCCACCGGCGGCCGGCCGCCCGTCGGGCGAGAGCGCGAACGGCGAGGGCGTTGCGGAGGAGAGCGGCACCAGGTACGGCCGGCAGCCCAGCGGGAAGGAGAGGTCGCCGGTGTGCACGTCGTAGACGGGGTCGAAGCCGCGCCAGGAGAGGAAGGCCAGATAGCGCCCGTCGCGCGTGAAGACGGGCTGTTCGTCCTCGAAGCGCCCGTCGGTGACGTCCACGACGGCCCGGCCGAGCGTTCCGGTGGGCCGCAGCCGGGCGATCTTGATCTTGCGCAGGGACCGCCCGATGTGCGGATGCGACCACGCCAACCACGCCGAGTCGGGCGAAAACGCCAGATCCCGTACGGGCCCGTTACTGGACCGGGTGAGCTCACTGACTTCACTGACTTCACCGGCCGCGCTGGCCGTGCTTGCTGCGCTGGCCTCACTGGCCGTACTGGCTTCACCGGCAGCGCCCGCAGCACCGACTTCACTGGCCGCACCGACTTCACTGGCCGCAACGGCCTCACTGGCCGCGCCGGTGTCGCCACCCTCGCCAGCCACCCCCGCCCCGCCGGCATCAGCCGTACGACCCGCGTCAGCCTCATCAACCACACCCGCCCCGCCGGCGTCAGCCCCACCGGCCTCCCCAGCGCCAGCCACTCCACCCGTGTCAGCTCCACCCCCACCAGCCGCCCCCGTCTCACCCGCCCCGCCGGCATCAGGCGGGCCCGCAAGCTCCCCCTCCGGCACCGGTGCCGCGTCCACCAGCAGCAGCCGCCCGTCGTGCGTGGCGACGGCGAGCCACTGGCCGTCGGGGGACGCGGCCAGTTCGTGCACCCGGCCCAGCTTCCCGGTGGCCAGTCGGCGGGGCGTGGTCGCGCCGGTGGCCCGGGGGAGCTGGGCGATTTCGATCGCGTCCTCGCCCGCCGCGTCGGTCACGTACGCGACCCGCCCGGTCGGCCCGAGCATCTGCGGCAGCCGTACCCGCACGCCCGGGGTGTCGGCGATGGTGCGGGCCGGGCCGTCGCGGTGGGTGAGCCAGTACAGGCTGCCGCGCACGCCGACCGCGCTGGCCCGGCCGGTCTCGTCCACGGCCAGCGAGCGCAGGTGGCTCGCGGCCGGCACCTGGTACGAGCGCCGCCCGGTGCGCGGCCCGCCGAGCCGCAGCGGCAGCCTGCGCGGTACGCCGGCCGGGCCGAGGTCCTCCACCAGCCACAGTTCGCCCGCGCACTGGTAGATCACGCGGGAGCCGTCGGTGGCCGCGTGCCGGGCGTAGAAATCGGCGTGGTCGGTGTGTCGGCGCAGGTCGGTGCCGTCGGGGCGGCAGGAGTAGAGGTTGCCGACGCCCTCGTGGTCGGAGAGGAAGGCGATCCGCCCGGCGACGAACATGGGGCTGTCCAGGTGCCCGTACACCTCGGGCACCAGCCGCGTGCCGTGCAGCCACAGCCGCCCCATCGCCCCGCCCCGGTACCGCTTCCAGGAGGCCGGTTCGTGCGGCGGCTTGCCGGTCAGCAGCAGCGTGCACCGGTTGGCGGGGCCCTCACCGGGCAGTTCTTCGCCGCCGAGTTCGACGTCGCGCAGGTCGGCCGCGTCCAGGTCGGCGACGGCGATGTCGGAGACCGGCCCCCAGGGCAGCCGGCCGCCCGGGCTGCCGTCGGTGGGCAGGCTGTACGCCCAGGAGTAGTACGAGAAGGGCTGGCCGTGTGAGGAGACGGCCAGCACGTCGGAGCGGCCGTCCTGGTCCGGCGGGGTCCAGCCGCACACCCGGGTGTCGGTGCCGCCCCAGTAGGTGAGCCGCCGGGCCGGGCCGCCGGCGACCGGCGCGAGGTAGATCTCGGGGTCGAGACTGCGCCAATGGGTGTACGCGATCTGTGCGCCGTCCGGGGAGAACCTCGGGTGGCCCACTCTGGTGCGATCGACGGTCAACCGCCAGGCCCGCTGCGGCGTCCCTGAGGGTGGAGTGAGCGGTGCGACCCAGAGGTCGTCCTCGGCCACGAAGCAGAGCAAGTCCTGGTGGAGATGCGGAAAGCGGACATAGGCGTCGTCGCTATCGGTCACCCGTCCATGCTTTCGGCCCGGCGGACGTGCGGCAACTTGGTTGGGCGCACTTCATGCGTGCGAGGTGTTTTACCCGCGCATGGTTGCGCTGTGACCGACACCACCAGCGAAACGTCATCGTTTCGCTGGTGTGCGGCGTATGGTGAACGCGTACGAAACCGTTTCGTTCGGATTGGGGGTTTTTCCATGCAGGTCGCGGATCGCAAGACCACGCGGCGTAGCCGGTTGACCCCCGAGCGGGAGGGTGAGCTGTACGACGCGGTCATCGAACTACTCCGCGAAGTGGGGTACGAGGCGCTCACGATGGACGCCGTCGCCACCCGGACCCGCGCCAGCAAGGCCACGCTCTACCGGCAGTGGCAGGGCAAGCCCGTGCTGGTCGCGACCGCGTTGCGGTGGCTGAAGCCGGTGCCGCTGCTGGAGATCGACACCGGTTCGCTCCGGGGCGATCTCCGCGAGGTGGTCCGGTGCGGCGAGCACAATGCGGAGCGTGACGCGGACCTGCTGCGCGGGCTCGCCCACGCGGCGCACGACAATCCCGACCTCCAGCAGGCGCTGCGGGAATTGTTGATCGCTCCGGAGCTGGCGGCGCTCGACGTGCTCTTGACGCGGGCCGTGGCCCGCGGCGAGATCGCGGCCGGCACCCCCGCCATGCACTTCGTACCGCACATGATGACCGGGGCCTTCGTGGCCCGTCCGCTGATCGATGCCCAAGAGGCGGACGACGCTTTCCTGTACGAGTACATCGACGCCGTGATCCTCCCCGCTCTCGGCGCCGACCCTGCTGTCCCTGCTCGTACGGCCGTCACCTAGATTCGGCCGTACCCGAACAACCCCATCCTGGCGCGCCGCTCTCGTCGCTGGGCTGGTCAAGCACGCCCTTGCCACTCCACTATTTCGACGGGAGCACCCCTTCTCGTGGCCACGTTCCTATACAAGCTCGGCCGATTCGCCTTCCGGCGACGCCGGTTCGTCGCCTTGTTCTGGGTGGCGCTCTTGGCGGTAGCCGTTGCAGGCTCCATTGCCGCCCCGAGCCCGACCGATGACAAGTTCACCGTTCCTGGTGTGGAGGCGCAGGAAGCCTTCGACCTGATGGACAAGCGCTCGCCGGAGGCCAACGCCGACGGTGCCAGCGCGCGGATCGTCTTCCGTGCCCCCGAGGGCACGAAGATCACTGACCCGAAGAACAAGGCAGAGGTTCTGAAGGTCGTCACGGACGTCAGGAAGAGCTCGGACCAACTGGGCTCCATCGCCGATCCGTTCGAGGCCGGCACCATCAGCAAGAACGGCGAGATCGCCTTCACCACGGCCAACTACAAGGTCACCTCGATCGAGCTTAAGGACAAGACCAAGGACGGCCTGAAGGAGGCCGTGGTCGACTACGACGACAAGGGTGGCAAGAACCCGACCGTCGAGGTCGGCGGTGACGCACTGGAGGCCATGCCCGAGCAGGGTGCGGGCGAGATCATCGGCATCGCCATCTCCGCCGTGGTCCTGGTCATCACCTTCGGCTCGCTGGTGGCCGCAGGTCTGCCGCTGCTCACCGCCCTCATCGGGGTCGGCATCGGCATCACCTCGATCACCGCGCTGGCCAACGTGCTCAACCTGGGCAGCACCACCTCCACGCTGGCGATGATGATCGGCCTCGCGGTCGGCATCGACTACGCGCTGTTCATCGTCTCCCGCTACCGGGCCGAGCTGGCCGAGGGCCGGGAGCGCGAGGAGGCGGCCGGCCGGGCCGTGGGCACCGCGGGTTCCGCGGTGGTCTTCGCCGGTCTGACCGTGATCATCGCGCTGGTCGGCCTCGCGGTCGTGAACATCCCGATCCTCTACAAGATGGGCTTCGCCGCCGCGGCGACCGTGGCCATCGCGGTGCTGATCGCGATCAGCCTCATTCCCGCGCTGCTCGGCTTCGCCGGCAAGCGGATCTACGGCCGCAAGGCCCGCAAGAAGTCCGCCGAGGGCATCCCCGCGGTCTCCGAGAAGCCGAAGGCGGGCACCCGGTGGGCGCAGTTCGTGCTGCGTCGCCCGGTGGCCGTGCTGCTGTTCAGCGTGGTGGCGCTCGGTGCCGCCGCGGCCCCGGTCGGCAAGCTGCAACTCGGTCTGCCCGACGACAGCTCGCAGTCCACCGACACCACCCAGCGCCGCGCGTACGACCTGGTCACCGAGGGCTTCGGGGCCGGCTCCAACGGTCCGCTGATGCTGATCGTGGACGCGGCCGACGCGAAGGACCCGCTCGGTGCGGCCCAGACCATCGCCGCCGGCGTCAAGAAGCTCGACGACGTCGCCAGCGTCAGCGAGGTCTCCAAGGCTTCGCTGAACAAGGCCGGCGACACCGCGACGATCATGGTCACCCCGGACTCCAAGCCGACCAGCACGGAGACCGAGGACCTGGTCACCAACATCCGTGACCAGGCGGACGGCTGGAAGTCGGAGACCGGCGCCCGGGTGCTGGTCACCGGTACGACGGCGATGAACATCGACGTGTCGGCGAAGCTCGATGACGCGCTCGTGCCCTACCTCGGGCTCGTGGTCGGTCTGGCCTTCCTGCTGCTGATGATCGTCTTCCGCTCGGTCCTGGTCCCGCTCAAGGCGGCGCTCGGCTTCCTGCTCTCGGTGGTCGCGGCGCTCGGCGCGGTGGTCGCGGTCTTCCAGCTCGGCTGGTTCTCGGGCCTGCTCGGCGTCGAGCAGACCGGCCCGGTGATGAGCATCATGCCGATCTTCATGATCGGTGTGGTCTTCGGTCTCGCGATGGACTACGAGGTGTTCCTCGTGACCCGGATGCGGGAGGCGTACGTGCACGGCGAGACGCCCGCGCAGGCCGTGGTGACCGGCTTCAAGCACGGCGCCCGCGTCGTGACGGCCGCCGCCGTCATCATGATCAGCGTCTTCGCGGGCTTCATCGGCTCGCACGACCAGATGATCAAGATGATGGGCTTCGGCCTGGCGATCGCGGTCTTCTTCGACGCCTTCGTGGTCCGGATGGCGATCGTGCCCGCGGTGCTCGCACTGCTCGGCAAGAGCGCCTGGTGGCTGCCGGCCTGGCTGGACAAGGTGCTGCCGAACGTGGACGTCGAGGGCGAGAAGCTGCACAAGGAGCTCGGCGACACGACCCCGGCGCAGCCCGACGCCGACCCGGACGCGCGACTGACCCGGGTGTGAGCGCAGGTGCGGGGGGGGGGGGGGGGGGGGGGGGGGGGCGGCCGCGCGCCCCCCCCCCCCCCCCCCCCGCCCCGCGGCGGCCCCCCCCCCCCCCCCCCCCCCCCCGCGGGGGCCCGGGGGGGGGGGGGGGTTTTTTTTAAACCCCCCCCCCCCCCCCCCCGGCCCCCCCCCCCCCCCCCACGGCGATCTCCCCCGACCGCGACCCGGGCGGCGCCTGCCACGAACTGCCGGCCGGTGTCCACTCC
>NZ_JBEHZD010001270.1:0-249 GCF_040240285.1 Streptomyces sp. HSW2009
GGGCGGGGGGGGCGGGGGGGGGGGGGGGGGGGGCGCGGGGGCCGGGGGCCGGGGGGGGGGCCCCCCCCGGCACCGGTGCCGGCGCCGCTCGCGCGAACACCCCACCGGCCGGCCGACCTGCGCCCGACGCTCGTACGGTACGGGGCGCCCGCGCCCGCCCGGCCGCCGCCCCGCCCGGATCGGCGGCCGACACAGAGCGGCGGCCGGCCCCGGCGGCCGGCGCGCGCCCGCCGGGTGCGGGCCGGCCCC
>NZ_JBEHZD010001271.1:0-248 GCF_040240285.1 Streptomyces sp. HSW2009
ACCCCGCACCCCGCGTCGGACTCCACCCCGCACCCGGCCCTGCGCGCCATCGCCCGGGCCGATCTCGTACTCGACGGGATCGTGGGCATCGGCGGCCGGGGCGGCCTGCGGCCGGACGCGGCCCGCCTGGTGGCCGCCGTCGCCGCGGCCGGCGTCCCGGTGGTCGCCGTGGACCTGCCCAGCGACGTGGACGCGGACACCGGCGAGGTGCACGGCGAGGCGGTGCGCGCCACGCTGACGGTCACCTT
>NZ_JBEHZD010001272.1:0-247 GCF_040240285.1 Streptomyces sp. HSW2009
CGGCGCGGGCCCGCCTGGGGCCGGCCGCGGGGGCGGGTGGGCCCGCCCGGGGGGGGGGGGGGGAGGGGCGGCGGTGCCGGCGACCGGGGCGGGCGGCGGTCCTGGTCGGCGGGGAGGGCGCGGGCCCCGGCCCCGCTGGCCCCGCCGGGGCGCGCCCCCGGCCGCCCCCGGGCAGGATATAAACATTCTGGAGCTGCCAGGGAGACAAGGTGGATGTATAGGGGGGGGGGCGCAAAAATTAAAAAAT
>NZ_JBEHZD010001274.1:0-245 GCF_040240285.1 Streptomyces sp. HSW2009
GGGGTGCCGATTCGTATCGGGGTCAACGCGGGGTCGTTGGACAAGCGGTTGTTGGCGAAGTACGGGAAGGCGACGCCCGAGGCGTTGGTGGAGTCGGCGTTGTGGGAGTGCTCGCTCTTTGAGGAGCACGGTTTCCGGGACATCAAGATCTCGGTGAAGCACAACGACCCGGTGGTGATGGTGAATGCGTACCGGCAGTTGGCTGCGCAGTGTGACTATCCGTTGCATTTGGGTGTGACGGAGGC
>NZ_JBEHZD010001275.1:0-244 GCF_040240285.1 Streptomyces sp. HSW2009
GGGTTGATCAAGATGGTGATGGCGTTGCGGCATGGGGTGTTGCCGCGGACGTTGCATGTGGATGAGCCGTCGCCGCACGTGGACTGGTCGGACGGACGCGTGGAGTTGCTGACGGAGTCCCGGGAGTGGTCTGGCTCGGGCGTGGGCGAGGGCTCGGGTTCGGCTGTGGGTGTGGGTGGGGTGCGTCGGGCGGGTGTGTCGTCGTTTGGGATTAGTGGGACGAATGCGCATGTGATTGTGGAGG
>NZ_JBEHZD010001276.1:0-244 GCF_040240285.1 Streptomyces sp. HSW2009
CCCGTGCGGGCGTCGGTCGCGGCGATCAGGTCGCGGCCGAGCGGCCCGGTGTCGGTACGGCAGGGGGCGTACGCCGACGGGCGCGCGGCGCCGACGGGGTGCGGTCGGGCGCGGCCGAGCGCGGCGAGTGCGTACCCGCCGAGTGCGAGGGCCACGGTCGCGGCGGCCAGTGCGGGGACCGCGGCCGGCCCCGCGGCCGTCATCAGGAGTTCGACGGGACGGGCCCGCGCCCCCCCGCCCGGCC
>NZ_JBEHZD010001277.1:0-244 GCF_040240285.1 Streptomyces sp. HSW2009
CTGGGCGGGCACCGTGGGGTAGGCGGGGCCGCTGCCCGGCCCGACGGTACGGGGCGTGGCGGCGGGAGGTGCGGCGCCAGGGGCTGTGGCTGCGGGGACTGTGGCGCCAGGCGCTGCGGCATTGGGGGCTGTGGCATTGGGTGCTGTGGCATGGGGGGCTGCGCCCTGCCCCGGCCCCGCCGGGGGGCCCCCCCCCGGCCGGGCCGCCGGGGGTGGTGGCCGCGGGTGGGGGGGGGGAGGGCCC
>NZ_JBEHZD010001278.1:0-244 GCF_040240285.1 Streptomyces sp. HSW2009
TTACTTAAGCGCTCCTTTAAAAATGTTTAATTCCAAATTAAAATGGAAATGATTTTATAGTATTAATAAGGTCAATCATATCATATTAAACGCATAAATATAACGATTAATATTGGAGAGGAAAATGAGGACACTTAATAAAGATGAACATAATTATATCAAGCAAATAGCTAATATACATGAGACATTATTGTCGCAAGTAGAATCCAACTATAAATGTACTAAACTGAGTATTGCTCTTAGG
>NZ_JBEHZD010001279.1:0-244 GCF_040240285.1 Streptomyces sp. HSW2009
GGGGGGGCGGCGCCCCCCCCCCCCCGCCCGCGCGGCCCGCCCCGCCCGCCGCGCCCGCCGCGCCCGGCCGGCCGGGGGGCCCCGGCGGGCGGCAGGGTGCCCTCCGGGACGCGACGGGTGTTACGGCCGCCGTGCCGGCGGTGCCGGCCGAGGTGGGTGTGACCATTACCGGCCCGCCGCCCGGGCCCCCGCCCGTCGGCGGCCCCGCGGGCCCGGCCCGGTCGGTCCGGGCCCCCGCCCGGGG
>NZ_JBEHZD010000128.1:0-15769 GCF_040240285.1 Streptomyces sp. HSW2009
GGGGGCGCCGAGGGGGCGCGGGGGGGGGGCGCGTCGGGGGGGGCGGCCCCCCCCCCCACCCCCACCCCGGGGGCGCGGGGGGGGCGGCCGACGAGGCCGGCGAGCGCCTGCGACATCCAGCCGTGCCGGGCCGCGTCACGGACCACGATGACCAGCTCGCGGCCGTTGGCCGGGCCGAGCGCGACCCGGTCGAGCAGGTCGGCGGCGCCGGCGAGTTCGGACTCGGTGATGCGCACCGACGTGGTCTCGGGGCGCAGCGCGCGCAGCGGGTCGGCCACGCCCCAGGGGGTGCGGCCGTCTATGGCCAGGCTCATCGTCGGGGACAGCTCGACCACGTGCGGGGCGCCGGCCAGCGGCAGCCCGGCGGCGCCGTCCTTGCGGCGCACCCGCACCGCGCGACGCGCGGCGACCAGGCCGATGTCGGAACCGTCGGCCAGGGTGTCGGCCTGCCGGGCCAGCTCCGCCGACCAGCTCGCGAACGCGCCCACCCGCTCGGCGGCCTCCGCCAGCCGCTGCTGCGGCAGCGTGCCGTCCAGCACCGCGTCCACCAGCGCCTGCGCGAGGTCGACGGTGGTGGACTCCGCGGCGCTCTCGCCGCCCACGCACACCGCGTCGGCGCCGGCGGCCACCGCCTTGACGGTGGCGCCCGTGATTCCGTACTTCTGCGAGACGGCGCCCATCTCGATGCCGTCGGTGACCACCAGGCCGGTGAAGCCGAGCTGGTCGCGCAGGATGCTGTTGATGACGGCCGGGCTGAGGGTGGCGGGCAGCTCGGGGTCGTAGGCCGGGATGAGCATGTGTGCGGTCATGACCGTACGGGCACCGGCCTCGATGGCCGCGGTGAACGGCGGCAGCGCGACCCGGGCGATGGTCTCCGCGTCGGCGGTGAAGTTCGGCAGGTCGTGGTGGGAGTCGACGTTGGTGTCGCCGTGGCCGGGGAAGTGCTTGGCGCAGGCGGCGACGCCCGCGCTCTGGAGGCCGCGCACCCAGGCGGCGGTGTGCCGGGCCACCAGCTCGGTCTCGGCGCCGAACGAACGCACGCCGATGACCGGGTTGGTCGCGTTGGAGTTGACGTCGGCGCTGGGCGCGTAGTCCAGCGAGACGCCGATGGCGCGCAGCGCCCGGCCGATGTCGCGGGCCACCTGCTCGGTCAGGTCGGTGTCGTCGATCGCGCCGAGCGCCAGGTTGCCCGGCCAGGAGGCACCGGTGCGCACGTCGAGCCGGGTGACGTCGCCGGCCTCCTCGTCGATGGCGACGATCAGCTCGGGGTTCTCGGCGCGCAGTTCGGCGGTGAGCGCGGCGACCTGCTCGGGGGTCTCGATGTTGCGGCCGAAGAGCACCACGGACCCGAGGCCGTCGGCGATGCGGCGGCGCACCCAGTCCGGCGCGGTGGTGCCGACGAACCCGGGCTGGAGCACGGTGTTGGCCAGCCTGGTGAGTTCCGGGTGGCTGCTGCTTGCCATGAGGGGACCTCCGAGATGCGGGTGGTGGGCCGACGGATCGGACGGCCGGGCGACTTGGAGCAGACCAGCCGGATATTGGCCTGTACCAATCCGCGATGTCAAGGAAGCTGCGGGCCGGGAATTGCCGGGAAAGGGGAGGTCAGAGTGGGGGTTTGGGCAGGGGGCGGGGGCTGCGCCGCACTGGCCCATCGGCCCGCGCCCCGCCGCATCCGGCACCGGACCAGCGACTCCTGCCGGCCCCGTGCCCCGATGCCCCGGGCGCGTCCCCGCCCCGGGCGGGGAAACGTCGGCGCCCACCGGGGCACCGACCCGCCCCCGCCCGGATCGGTGTGCGCCGGCGCGCGGACGGCACCGGCGGGCGTCCCTCCGCGGGGACCGCACGGTGTGCGGGTACGGGGCGTACGGGCTGCGCAGGGACCGCGTACGGGCTGGTGAGCGGGGTGCGCGGGCGGGCTGCGGCGGGCCGCGGCTGGTCGGGGCGGGGCCTGCGCGGGAGGCTTCGACGGTGCGGTGCGGGGCCCGTGGTGGCGGACTGCGGGGTGGGCCGGTGGTGGCTGCGGGGTGGGTGGCGTACGCGGCGGCCGGGGGTGTGGCGGGTGGCGGCGATGGTCGTTGTGGGGGTGGCGGTGATCCGCCGGGTGGGCCGTGGACGTGGGGGTGCGTGGCGGCCCGTCGACCGCGGCCGGTGGGCCGCCCGGCCCGCCCCGGCCGGCGCCCCGCGCGGACGCGAACCGCCATGGAGCGTTCACCGAACGACCACGGGGTGGACATGCCCGCCCTTGTGCCGCGGGGGCTGCCCGTAGGGGCTTGCGGGTGTGGTGGGTGGTGTGGGGGTGGGCGCGGTGGATGGTGAGTGCGGTGGGTGTGGGGTCGTGGGTGGTGTGGCGGGTGTCGGGGGGAGTGGTGGGTGTCGGGCGGGGTGGTGGTGGCCGGGGTGCTGCCCGTACGGGGCGTGCAGTTGCCCGTACCGGGTGGGTGGTGGCCCGTGCCGGCCGCGGGACTGCCCGCGCCGGCCGCGTACGCGCCCCTACCGGCGGCGTGATCGCCGGGCTGTCCGTCTCCGGTCCGGCCGCCCACGTTCCTTGACCTGAAGTCAAGTTGAAGTCCTAGCGTGCCGGGCATGGACATCACTTCAGCAACCACAGCCACAGCCGTATCCGCATCGACAGCCGCAACCGGGGGCGCCGACGCCGTGACGGGCGATGCGGAGAGCGAGGCGCTGCGGGCGATCGAGGCGGTCGTGGCCACCGTCGAACGGACGCAGCGCGCCAAGGACGCCGAGGGCTTCATCGAACTGTTCCGGCCCGACGCCCTGTGGACGACCGCCCACGGCAAGGTGCTCATCGGCCTGGACGCGATCGCCGAGTTCACCCGTGCGGTGCTGCCCCAGTCGAGTTGGGACGGTGACGTCACCTACCGGGTCGCCCACGTCCAGTTCCTGCGGCCCGACGTGGCCGCGGTCAAGGTCCGGCAGGTCTACCACGAGGCCACGGGCGACACGGAGGGCGCGCCGCTGTACGTCATGACCAAGGAGGAGGACGGCTGGCTGCTGCACGTGGGTCAGAACACGCTGGTCGTGGCCTGAGGTCGGCCGGGCGCCGGGTCGCTCGCGGGTGGGGCGGGCGGTGGCGGTCCACCGCCGCCGCACCTGGCGCGGCGGGGCGCAGCCGGTCACCCACCAACCTGCCGGCGCACCAACCCACTCACCGGGCTACTTACTAACCCAGCCACCGACTAACCCAACTACCGACTAACCCACCGGCGCGCCGACCCACCCCCACAGGCGCACCAACCCACTCACCGGGCTACCTACTAACCCAGCTACCTACTAACCCGGCCACCGACTAACCCACCGGCACGCCGCCCCACCCCCCCCCCCCCCCCCCCCCCCCCCCCCCCCCCCCCCCCCCCCCCCCCCACCCACCCGCCCCCCCCCCCCCCCCCCCCCCCCCCCCTCACAACCATCCGTTGCCGGGGGCCCGGCTTGTTGTTTAAAACCCGCCCCCCCCGGGGGGGGGCGGGCCCCCCCCCCGGCCCGGCGCAGCGCAGCGCAAGGTCGCGTTACGCCGGCCCGCCCGCGGCTCACAACACCTTGGACAGGAACGACTTGGTGCGCTCGTGCTGCGGGTTGGTCAGCACCTCGCGCGGGTGGCCGGTCTCGACCACCACGCCGTCATCCATGAAGACCAGCGCGTCGCCGACCTCCCGCGCGAACCCCATCTCGTGGGTGACCACGATCATCGTCATGCCGGACTCGGCGAGGTCGCGCATCACGTCCAGCACGTCGCCGACCAGCTCCGGGTCGAGCGCCGACGTCGGCTCGTCGAAGAGCATCAGCTTGGGCTCCATGGCCAGCGCCCGGGCGATGGCCACCCGCTGCTGCTGGCCGCCGGAGAGCTGGGCCGGGTAGTTGCCCGCCTTGTCGGCCAGCCCGACCCGGTCGAGCAGGGTCAGCGCGCGCTCCCTGGCCACCGCCTTGCTCTCCCGCTTGACCTGCACCGGCGCCTCCATCACGTTCTCCACCGCGGTCATGTGCGGGAAGAGGTTGAAGCGCTGGAAGACCATGCCGATGTCGCGGCGCTGCGCGGCGACCTCGCGGTCGCGGAGCTCGTAGAGCTTGTTGCCCTGCTGCCGGTAGCCGACCAGGTCGCCGTCGACGTAGAGCCGGCCGGCGTTGATCTTCTCCAGGTGGTTGATGCAGCGCAGGAACGTGGACTTGCCGGAGCCCGAGGGGCCGATGAGGCAGAACACCTCGCGCGGGGCGACCTCAAGGTCGATGCCCTTGAGGACCTGCACGGCGCCGAAGGACTTGTGCACGCCCTCGGCCTTGACCATGGCGGTCATGCGCCGCCACCCCCCTTCGGGCCGCGGTTGCCCAGTGACGTGATGTTGGCCCTGACCTTCTGCCAGGGCGTGGGCGGCAGTTGGCGCAGCGAACCGCGGGCGAACCTGCGCTCCAGGTAGAACTGACCGATGCTCAGCACACTGGTGACCACCAGGTACCAGATCGCGGCGAGGAAAAGCATTTCGACCGTGCCGCCGGAGGTCTGGCCGACGTTGGTGGCCGCCTGGAGCAGGTCGTAGTACTGCACCGCGATCACCAGCGAGGTGGTCTTGAGCAGGTTGATGAACTCGTTGCCGGTGGGCGGCACGATCACCCGCATCGCCTGCGGCAGCACCACCCGGCGCAGCGTCTTGGCGTGGCTCATGCCGAGCGCGTGCGACGCCTCCGTCTGGCCCTCGTCGACCGACTGGATGCCGGCCCGGCAGATCTCCGCCATGTACGCGGCCTCGTTGAGCCCGAGGCCGAGCACGGCGGCGAGGAAGGGGGTCATGAAGTCCGACCACTCGTCCTGGTAGATCGGGCCGAGGTTGATGTACTCGAAGACCAGGCCGAGGTTGAACCACAGGAGGAGTTGTACGTACACCGGGGTGCCGCGGAAGAACCAGATGTAGCCCCAGGCGAGGGAGGCGGTGACCGGGTTCTTCGACAGCCGCATGACGGCCAGCAGCACGCCGAGCACCACGCCGAGCGCCATCGCGACGATGGTGAGCCAGATGGTGTTCCGGACGCCCTTGAGGATGTCCTTGTCGAAGAAGTAGTCGGGGACGGCGTCCCAGTTCACCCTGCCCTGGGCGAAGGCGTTGACCAGCAGGGCGAGCAGGCCGAGCGCGATCACCGCCGAGATCCAGCGGCCGTAGTGCCGGACCGGGATGGCCTTGATGGCCTCGGGGGCTGGTGTCGGGTCGCCGGATGGCCCCTTCACCTTGTCGATGTCAACAGTCACTGGTGCTGCCTTTCAGCATGAGCCGGCACGGGCAGTGCGGTCAGGAGCCGCCGTTGATCTTGGCCTCGGTGACGGCGCCGGCCTCGACGCCCCACTTCTTCAGGACCTTCTCGTACGCGCCGTTCTTGATGATCGCGTCGAAGGCGGCCTTGAGGGCGTCGCGGAGCTCGGGGTTGTTCTTGCCGATGGCGATCCCGTACGGGGCGGCGTCGACCTGCTCGCCGACGATCTCGAAGTCGGAGCCGCCGCCCGAGGTCTTGACGGCGTACGCGGCCACCGGGAAGTCGCTGGCCGCCGCGTCGGCGCCGCCGGCCCGCAGCCGGGTCTGGGCCTGTACGTCGTTGTCGAACGCCTCGATGGAGATCTTGCCGTTGCCGTTCTTCTGGCACTCCTTGACCTGGTCCTTGGCCAGATCGTGGGAGACGGTGCCGCGCTGCACGACGATCTTCTTGCCGCACAGGTCGTCCCAGGTCCGGATGGACTGGGTCTTGCCCTTACGCGTGTAGATCGAGACGCCGGCTTGGAAGTAGTCGACGAAATCGACCCCTTCGCTGACCTTCTTGCCCTTTTCCGGGTCGATGCCCTCTTGGCGCTCCTTGGTGTCGGTCATGGCCGACATGGCGATGTCGTACCGCTTGGAGCGCAGGCCGGTCAGCAGGGTGTCAAAGGTGCCGTTGGCGAACTCGAAGCGGACGCCGAGCTCCTTGCCGAGCGCATCGGCGAGGTCGGGGTCGATGCCGACGGTCTGTCCGCTCTTCTTGAATTCCACCGGCGGGTAGGCGATATCCGAGCCCACCTTGATCACGCCCGCATTCTGGACGGATTTTGGCAGCTTGTTGAAGAGTCCCTTTCCGGAGACCGAACCGTCCACCTTGTCCCGTTGGTCGCCACATCCAGTGAGCAGCAGGGCGCCGGCGGCGATGAGGGCTGTGACCGCGGCCCACCGCGATGTCCGAGGGGTGGCCATGCCCGGCCGGCGGGGACTGCTGGCGGTCATACTGGTTCCTCCTGCGGATGTGGGAGACACCGATGGTTCCGGCACGCGTCTTCGAGTGTCGGCACCGTGTGTGATTGGGGCATCTTGCCATCCGGACCAGCGGGTATGGGGGGCCAGCGAGGTCAAAATCGGATAACGGGCGAATCCCGTGGCGGGCCGTGCGAAGGATGTCGGCAGTGACATCCCGGCGGCGACTCGGGAAACACTCGGGGGTGCCGGAATGGTTACTTCCGCATGGGCGCAATGTCTTGGTACGTAAATATTTGGTAGCGGTTGACCTTCTTATGGGGTTATTTCAGGGTTACCGTGCCGTATCGCGACGCAACTCACTCGTTCGGGACTGCGCTTCTCCGGTAAAAAAGACGGTTACACCCCATCACCCGGGGCTCAGGGCACGTGTGCGGCGTGCCCGGCGTTCGACGCACTCCGTCGCGGTCATCCGCGGGGCGGAATACGGACGCGGTGCCCGCCTGCTCCTCAACCAGGGGCGGAAACCCTCACCAGCAATACGACAAAGGGGTCATGAAAGTGTCAGCGGAGATCGTGAATCCTCGCAGTGACAGCGACGACAGGACGGACGAGGAACTCTTCGACCCGGCCTTCGCACTCCACCGGGGCGGCAAGATGGCCGTCCAGGCGACCGTGCCCGTGCGCGACCGGGACGATCTGTCCCTCGCGTACACGCCGGGGGTCGCCAAGGTGTGCAGTGCCATTGCCGAACAGCCCGAACTCGTCCACGACTACACCTGGAAGTCCCAGGTCGTGGCCGTGGTGACGGACGGCAGCGCGGTGCTCGGGCTGGGCGACATCGGCCCGGAGGCATCCCTTCCGGTGATGGAGGGCAAGGCCATCCTCTTCAAGCAGTTCGGTGGGGTCGACGCGGTGCCGATCGCGCTCGACTGCCGCGACGTGGACGAGATCATCGACACCGTCGCCCGGCTCGCCCCCTCCTTCGGCGGCGTCAACCTGGAGGACATCTCCGCGCCGCGCTGCTTCGAGATCGAGCGCCGCCTCCAGGAGCGCGTGGACATCCCGATCTTCCACGACGACCAGCACGGCACCGCCGTCGTCACGCTGGCGGCGCTGCGCAACGCGGCCAAGCTCACCGAGCGCTCGCTCGGCCAGCTCCGGGCCGTGATCTCCGGCGCCGGCGCGGCCGGTGTGGCCATCGCCAAGATCCTCGTCGAGGCGGGCATCGGAGACGTCGCGGTCTGTGACCGCAAGGGCGTCGTCTCGGCCGACCGCGGCGACCTCACCGACGTCAAGCGTGAGGTGGCGGGCTTCACCAACAAGGCGGGTCTGTCCGGCTCCCTTGAGCAGGCGCTGGACGGCGCCGACGTCTTCATCGGGGTCTCCGGCGGCACCGTCGCCGAGTCCGCGGTGGCGACCATGGCCAAGGACGCGATGATCTTCGCGATGGCCAACCCGAACCCGGAGATCCACCCGGACGTGGCGCACAAGTACGCCGCCGTGGTGGCCACCGGGCGCAGCGACTTCCCGAACCAGATCAACAACGTGCTGGCCTTCCCCGGCATCTTCGCCGGCGCCCTCCAGGTGCGGGCCTCGCGGATCACCGAGGGCATGAAGCTGGCCGCGGCCGAGGCGCTGGCCGCGGTGGTCGCCGACGAACTCAAGCCCGACTGCGTGATTCCCTCGCCGTTCGACGAGCGGGTCGCCCCCGCGGTCACCGCGGCCGTGGCCGCAGCGGCCCGGGCGGAGGGCGTCGCGCGCCGCTGACGCCCCTGGAGCGGTGACGCCTGCGGAGCGGTGACGTCCTGCGGTACGGGACGTGCCGCCGCAGGCCGTCCGGCGGGCCCGATCCCCGGTGCGGGGATCGGGCCCGCCGTGCTGTGCGACCGGTGGGTGGGGTGCGCCGTGCCGTACGGCCGGGTGGTTCTGTCGGCCTGGCGCTCGGGGTCCCGCCGGATCGTGGCGGCCGGCCGGGTGGTGGGGGCAGCGTCACAGCGCCGCGTGGTTCCGCCGGGCCCGGGGCGCCCCTAGGGTTCGGGGCATGTTCGCTGCCTACGCCGCCCGCATCGACCCTGACCAGCCGCTCGACGGGCTGGAGTTGGGGGAACGCCCCGAGCCGGAGAAGCGGCCCGGCTGGACCACCATCGAGGTCAAGGCCGCCTCCCTCAACCATCACGACCTGTGGTCGCTGCGCGGGGTCGGGCTCGGCGCGGAGAGCCTGCCGATGATCCTCGGCTGCGACGCGGCCGGGGTGGACGCCGAGGGCAACGAGGTCGTGCTGCACTCGGTCATCGGCCAGAGCGGGCACGGCGTCGGCCCGCGGGAGCCGCGGTCCATCCTCACCGAGCGCTACCAGGGCACCTTCGCCGAGCGGGTCACGGTGCCCGAGTGGAACGTGCTGCCCAAGCCCAAGGAGCTCTCCTTCGAGGAGGCGGCCTGCCTGCCGACGGCCTGGCTCACCGCGTACCGGATGCTGTTTACCAACGCCGGCGTGCGGCCGGGGGACGCGGTGCTGGTGCAGGGGGCCGGCGGGGGCGTGGCGACCGCGGCGATCGTGCTGGCCAGCGCCGCCGGGCTGCGGGTGTACGCGACGAGTCGGGACGCGGCCAAGCGGGAGCGGGCGGTGGAACTCGGCGCCGCGGCGGCGTTCGAGCCGGGCGCGCGGCTGCCGCAGCGGGTGGACGCCGTGATCGAGACGGTCGGCGCGGCCACCTGGTCGCACTCGGTCAAGTCGCTGCGCCCGGGCGGCACCCTGGTCATCTCGGGCGCGACGAGCGGCCCGAGCCCGAAGGACGCCGAGTTGAACCGCATCTTCTTCCTTGAGCTCAAGGTGGTCGGCTCGACCATGGGCTCCAAGGACGAGCTGGAGGACCTGCTCAGCTTCTGCGCGACGACCGGTGTGCGCCCGGTGATCGACACGGTGCTACCGCTGGACCGGGCCCGCGAGGGGTTTGCGCGGATGGCGCAGGGCGACCTGTTCGGCAAGGTGGTCCTGACGGTGTGACACGTCGGGTGCCGGTGCCGGTGCCGGTGCCGGGTGCCGCGGGCCGGAGCGGGCGTGCGGGCCGGGCCCGCTGACCCCTCGGGCCGGTGGGCCGTACCCGTCCGCGGCCGGTGTAGGGCGCGCGGAGCTTGGGTGTGCGTACGGGGCGCACGCGGACTCGTACGGGGCGTACGCGGAGTGGTGCGGCAGCGCGGTCGGGCAGCGGGTGCGGCCACGCAGGGGGTGGCTGTGCGTGGGTGGTGCCGTGCGCGGGTGGTGCCCGGACGTGTGGCCCGAACGTCCGGTCCTGGTGCGGGGGTACGCGAGGGTGGGGGGTGTGTCGTGGGGGGTTTGGCGGCTGCGGGGTGGGGTGACCGTGCGGATGGGGCGGGTCAGAGCGTGAGCGCGTACGCCTGCCAGCGGCTGGTGATGCGGGCGCCGAGGAGTTCGGCGGCGCGGCGCAGCGGCGGGTCGGCTATCTCCCGGATGTCCAGGTCGGCCGCTGCTTCGTCGCCCGCGCGCAGGTGGTCGATCAGGCCGGCGATGCCGGCGGCCAGTTCGGACGGCGCGGCGTTTCGCGGCGCGGTGACCTCAAGCAGGGCCCGGCCGTCCAGGAGTCCGGCGGCGAGTTGGGCGGTGAGCGTGCCGTCGGGCGCCAGCAGGTCGAGCACGTGGCCCTGCGGCGCGCGGTCCGCCAGATAGGCGTCGATGCCCGCCGCGTCCCAGGCGGGTTCGACCTCCGCGACATCGACGGGGCGACGGGCCACCGCCCCGTCCGGCTGCTGGTCGGCGACGAGTTGGGCGAGGTCGTCGGGGACGGTGTCGGCCGGGTGCTCGTCCTCGGCGTGCACGTCGTTGTACAGCCGTACGTACGCGTCGACCGTCGGGTGCGGGCACGGCGGAAAGGGCCGCGGGGTGCGGTGCAGGGTCACCTCGGGCAGGGTGCCGGGCGGCGTCCAGGCGCCGAGGTCGGGCACCGTCCAGTGGCGGCCGAGCACGGCGTCAACGCGGGCGCCGAGTTCGTCGGCTGCGCGGCCGATGGGGCTGGTGTCGGGGCCGCTCCAGTTGATGGTGGCGAAGCCGAGCTCCTTGGCGTGGCTCGCGGCGTGCTGCAACAGGAGGGTGAGCAGGGCTATTTCACCGGCGGGCTCGGGCGCGCCGTGCTCCGTCGCGTACCGTCCGGTGGCCAGGCGTCTGCGGACGCCGGCGGCCAGGATGTGGTCGAAGACGACGGCGGCCGACTCGCCCGGTGGCTGCAACAGCCGTGCCCAGCCGAGGAGTTCGCGGTCGGAGCGGGCGACGACCACCCCGCGGAAGGCGAACGCCTCGACCCGGGTGGCCTCCGCCCGCACCGCCGTCGGGGGCGGCGTCGCCGCTGGTAGGCCCAGGGGTGGTGCGGCTGCCTCGGGTGGCTGGTGGGCCGGCGCCGTCGGCCACTCCTCGGTGAGGTCGAGGCCCACGAGGTCGGCCAGTTCCTGCGAGAGCAGGGCGTCGGCCGCGGGGGCCGCGTCGAATTCCACCGTGACGGCGGCGGGTAAGGACATCCGGTTCCCTCTTCCCCATCATCCGTGCCGCACCAGGAGGCACGGCCACTGGATCTCCCAGTACATCCCACGGACGTCGGGTGCACGACCCGCCCAGGGCGGAGATACGACTCCTCCGTAAGGCGGTGGTAGTGCGCCCTGCGGAGTGTGCGCCACGCCCGGGGATCGCCGGCCGCGGGCCGGTCAGTGGGGGTATGGGGGATTCCGCGGCCGGTGGTTACCGGGGGAGGCTGCTCTTCCGCCGGCGGGCTCCGGTCCGTACGGGGCGGGCCCGTTGGTCGGTACCAAGCTGCGCCGGGCGCCGTACCGGCAGGTCAGGCGTGGCGGCGCGGGGGGAGTGGCCGCCCCGGCGCGCCCGGGTGGTGCGGGGGCAGCCGATGGCTGCGATGCGCCCGCTGCGGAAGGGAAGCGGAGGGGGAGTCGTCAAGTGCGGGAGTCTCCTTCCGGTGCGCCGCCTCGTACTCCGCGGGAAGTACGGGCCGGGCCGATTCATCCGGCGGGGGCGGTCGGTGTCCGCTCCGTGGAGCGTTTGGCGGCGAACCGCCGGGCCTTGTTGCGGTTGCCGCACACCCGCATCGAGCACCAGCGCCGGCTGCGGTTCTTGGACACGTCCCAGAACACCCAGGCGCAGCCGTGCTCCGCACAGCGCTTGCGGCGGGCCACGTCGCCGGTGATGGCGACTTCGCCCCAGGCCGCGGCGACGGCGGCCAGGGCCCGCCGGACCGGTGGCAGGTCGGGGTGCGGGTGCAGGTGGGGGCGTGGGTGTGGGTCGGTGGGGGAGGTGGGGCTGCCGGTCGTTCCGTCAGTGGCCGGGGGCGGGGTGACGGTGGTGAGCAGCGGGAGTGCGCGCAGTGCGCGTTCCGCCTCGGCGAGCAGCTCCGGTGCCGGCCGGTCCCCGACCGGGATGCCGAGCCGTTCGCGCAGCCCGGCGCGGAGTTGCAGGGCCAGGACGTGGTCGGCGGGGTCCGTCGGGTGCGGCGCGGTCAGGAGCCGGTGTTCGACGAGCCAGTCGGCGAGCTGCTCGGGCGTACTGAGGTCGTCGGTGTCCAGCTCGACATCGACGGTGTTGGCGAACGCCTCGACGAGTCGGGCCGCCGCGGGTTGCTCGTGCATGGGGGTCGCCCTTTCGTCCGGCGGTCCTCGGCTCCGCGGGTGCGTCGTCCGCGGGCTGCTGTGTCGTACGGGCCCGGGGGTCGGGGCCGGGGCCGGGTTCGGCTCCCGGGCGGGGCGCGGCGGCTGCCAGTGGGGCTTGGCGGCTGCCGGCTGGGCTCGACCTGTTCCAGCCTACCCCGTTCTAACCGGTAAACGCGTTGACCGGTTGACCCCTGCCTTGGAGCCATGTCAGGCTGCCGGCGTAACCAGTCAAAGTCGATAGCCGGTTATTCTGCCGTGCCGTGCCGTGCCGTGCCGGAGGTGACGTGAGGAGGGGGCTGCTCGATGGGTGGGGAAATGGCGTCCGCGGGGGTGTCCGTGGTGGAGGTGGAGTCCGGGTCTGGAGCGGGGGAAGCGCCCGGGGCGGAGGGTGCGCCCGGGGTGGAGGGGGTGGCGGGGGAGCGTCGGTCTGCGGTGTCACCGGTGGGGGAGGCGGGGCAGGCAGGGCAGGCGCGGTCTGAGGGGTCGCGGTTCGGACGGCGGCAGCGGTCCGGGCAGCCGAGGCCCGGGCAGCCGCGGTCGAGGAACGCCGTGGTGCTGCTGGTGTTCACCGCGGTCACCAACCTCGCGGACGGGGTCACCAAGATCGCGCTGCCGTTGCTGGCGGCCCGGATCACCTCGTCGCCGGCCCAGATATCGCTGGTCTCGCTCGCCCTGACGCTGCCGTGGCTGTTGGTCGCGTTGCATGTCGGGGTGGTCGTTGACCGGGTGGACCGGCGCCGGCTGTTGTGGCTCGCCGACGGGATGCGGCTGCTCGCGGTCGGTGGCCTGCTGGCCGCACTCGCGGCGGACGGCATCGCCCTGTGGGGGCTGGTGCTGGCCGGGGTGGTGCTGGGGGTGGCCGAGGTGATCGCGCTGACCGCGGCGGCGGCGCTGGTACCGGCCGTGGTGCCGCGGGCCGAACGGGAGCGGGCCAACGCCTGGGTGGCCGGCACGGAGACGGTGGCCAACGAGTTCGCCGGGCCGTTCGTCGGCGGGCTGCTCGTCGCCGCCGGCACGGGCCTTGCGCTGGGCGCCAGTTGGGTCTCCTATCTCGCCGCCAGCCTGGTCCTGCTGCTGCTCACCGGCCGGTTCCGGGCGGTCCGGGGCGACCGGGCTGACCGGGCCGACGGGGCTGACGGGGCGGACGGGGCGGACCCGGGCGGGCCGGCGGCGCCGGGCGCCGGGCGGGGCGGGCACGGGTCCGTGCACGCCGAGATCGCCGAGGGGCTGCGGCACCTGTGGCAGCACCGGTTGCTGCGCACCATGGCGCTGATCCTCACCGTGCTGTGCGCGAGTTGGGGTGCCTGGCTGGCGCTGATGCCGCTGGTGGCGACCCGGCACCTGGGCCTGTCGGCGGAGCAGTACGGCATCGTGCTGAGCGGGCTCGGCATCGGCGGGCTCGTCGGGGCCGTCACCGTGACCCGGGTGAACCGGCTGCTCGGTCGGCGCTGGGCGATGTTCGCCGATCTGCTCGGTACCTTCGCGATGATGGCCGTCCCCGCGGTGACCACCCGGTGGTGGGCCGTCGCCATCGCTGCCTTCGCCGGTGGCATGGGCGGCACCCTGTGGGCGGTCAACGCCCGTCTGATCGGCCAGAACCTGGTGCCCGAGGCGATGATGGGCCGCTACAGCGGGGTGTCCCGGCTGTTGAGTTGGGGCGCGCTGCCGGTGGGGGCCGGGCTGATGGGCGTACTGGCCCAGTGGTGCGGGGTGCGCGTCGCCTTCCTCGTCTTCGCGGTGGCCGTCGCCGCGACCGTCCCGGTGTTCTGGCGGGTGGTTACGGTGGGGGCGCTGCGCGCGGCGGAGTGAGCCGGTGCGGGTGCCCCTGCCGGGGGCAAGGCTTGGGCCTGGGGCTCGGTTTGGTGGGGGTGCCCTTGCCGGGGCCGGGGCCGGGGCCGGGGCCGGGGCTGAGCCTGGGTCTGGTGCGGGTGCCCCTGCCGGGGTCGGGCCGGTCGGGTGTTGGCTTGTTGCGGGTCGGGCCGTCGGCACCGGTGCGGGGCTGGCCCCCATCGGCCGCCGGCGCCGGGCGGTTCGCCCCGTGCCCTCCGGTGCCCCCGCCCCGTACCCCCGGGCGCCCCGCGCCCCGTATCCCCAGACGCCCCGTGCTCCGTACCCCCGGGGCCGTCGCGCGGCTCAACTCCCCCCCCGGGGGCCGTCGTGCGGCTCAACCACGGGACCCTCCCCGCGCACGCCCCCCAAGAGTGGGCGTCCGGGCCAGGTGGCGGCAGGTGGGCGGGTGGCGCGGCGTGTTCGCGCGCTCTCGCCGGGCATGTCGGCCGCGGGTACGGTACCTAGGGGGTGCGCGGGGTGCTGAGCGAGTCACAGGGATGGGTGAGGCAGACGTCACCGGATGCGGCGCGGCCGGCTCGGGCCAGAGCGGCGGGTCGCAGCGGCGTGCGGGGACTACTCTCCGCGGCCGGTCTGCTGCTCGCCGTCGTCTGTGTCGTCGGGATGTTCATCGGACGCCAGGCCCAGCAACTGGCCACCGGCGAGAGCGCCACCGTGCAGACCGTGGCCCGGTGCGCCGACGGCGGCGGCCCCGGCAACGAGCCCGCGCACTGCGAGGGCGAGTGGCGGTTCGCGGACGGGCGCACCAGCATGGGCGACATTCAGGGGCCCACCGTGGCCAAGGGCGACACGGTGTTCGCCGGCAGCGGGTGGGCCTACGCCTCGCAGACCAGGCTCAGCCTCCAGGTGTGGATTCCGGTGGGGTTGACCTTCGCGTTCCTGGCCGTGGCCGGCGCCTTCTGGTGGATATACCGGCGGGACCAGCGCGCCCTGCTCGTCCTGAAGCCGGCCCCGTCCCCCGCCCACGGCGGCGCGGCCCGCTCCTGACCGGGCGCGTGTGGGCGGGCCGGCTGTACGGCGGGGCGCTCGCGCGGCTCAGGGCGCGGGGACGTTGATCACGCTGCGGTACGGGCGGTAGAGCGTGGGGCCGAGCGGTGTGACGTCGGGGAGGGCGCGGACGGTGTCGGCGAGGTCCTTGGCCGCGGTACTGCCGTTGAACGCCTCCCACGCGTCGAACTCGGTCCACTCCACGTAGTTCAGCACCCGGGAGCCGTCCGTACTGAGGTGGAAGTGGGCCGCGACCAGGCCGGGCGCGGGGGTGGCGGCCGACCGCAGCCCGGCGTGGATCGTGTCGGCGAGTACGCGCTGCGCCTCGGGCCCCGCCGTCTCGAACTCGCCCGTCACGATCGCCCCCACCGCGGGGCCGACCGCCGGGCCGCCTGCGGACCCTGCCGCGGGGGCGCGGTAGCTGTCGTACAGCCGGTAGCGGGTGAGCCCCGGGCGCTCGATGCCGGGCAGTGCGTCGTCGATCGCGCGGACCAGGGCCGGGCGCTGGGTGCGGACGAAGGCGTGGTGGTCCTCGTCGTTCGTCCACTGCGCGTAGTTGAGGACCCGGCTGCCGTCCGTGCTCAGCAGGACGGCGAGCGCCAGCATGGCAGCCGGCCGGTCGAGCCGCTCCCACGAGTCGACCACGGAGTCCGCGGCGGCCCGCTGCTGCGCCGGGTCGCTCACCACCCACGGGCTGACCAGGATCGTGCCCACGTCGGGCCGGCTGACGTACGGGGCCCCGGGGTGCCCGGGCGTCGTGTGCGAGGGGTCGGGCAGGGCGGAGGGCGTCATACGGAACTCCTTGGCACGGGGTGGGGGGGGGGGGGGGGGGGGGGGGGCGGCGCCGCCCCCCGCGGGGGCGGGGGGCGGGGGGGCGGGCGGGCGGGGGGGGGGGGGGGGGGGGGGGGGGGGGGGGGGGGGGGGGGGGGGGCCGGGCGGGGGGGGGGGGGGGGCGCCCCCGGGGCGGGGGTGGGGGCCCCCGGGGGGGGCCCCCCCCGCGCCCGCGGTTACGGGCGTCTGCGGGGCTGGAGCACCCCGTCCACCCAGGCCGCTGC
>NZ_JBEHZD010001280.1:0-242 GCF_040240285.1 Streptomyces sp. HSW2009
GCGGGGGGCCCCCCCCCCCCGCCCCCGGGGGGGGGGGGGGCCCCGGGGCGGGCCGGCAGCCGGACCACGCCGGCGGCCCACCCGGGCAGCAACCCGGTCCCCCACAGCAGCACGCCGGCGCAGGTCAGCGCCGTGCCGCCGGCCAGCAGCGCGCACCAGCCCGGCAGTACGGCCCGCGCGGGCCCCCCCCCGGGGGCCAACCGGCCGGCCCCCCCGCCCCCCGCCCCGCCGCGGCCCCCCCC
>NZ_JBEHZD010001281.1:0-243 GCF_040240285.1 Streptomyces sp. HSW2009
CCCGGCGGGCGGGCGGGGCCCCCCGGGCCGCGGCGTACCTCCCGACCACGCCCAGCCCGCGCGCGAGATCCCCCCCCCCGCGCGGCGCCCCCCCCCCGCCCGCGCGGGCGCGGGAGGGGGCCCCGCCGACTTCGAAGACCGGACCGGGGCGGGGTGTGCTGGTGCTGGTACCGGATTCGGGGTTGGGGGCGGGGGCGGGGGCGGGGGGGGGGGTGGCGGGGGGTTTGGGGCCGGGGGCGGGTA
>NZ_JBEHZD010001282.1:0-242 GCF_040240285.1 Streptomyces sp. HSW2009
CGGCTCACCGGGGGACGGTTTCGCCGGGCCGTACGGCCGGTTCTTGGGGGCCGCGCCTCCGGGTCGAGGAGCCGCGGCCCTGGTGCGCCGCCTTGCGGGGCGGACCAGGTGGGCGGCGCTCGGGGCGGCGCCCTCGGGGTCATCGGGAAGGGGACCTGATGACTCCGGAGGGTCGGGGGGGGGGGGGGGGGGGCGGGGGCGCCGCCCCCCCGGCCCGGGGCGGGGGGGGGGGGGGGGGGGGG
>NZ_JBEHZD010001283.1:0-242 GCF_040240285.1 Streptomyces sp. HSW2009
GGGCGCGGGGGGCCGGCCGGCCGCCCCCCCGCCCGCCCGCCGGGCCCCGCGGGCCCCCCGCCCCCGCCCGACCGGATCGCCCGGGCCGGCGGCTCGCTGGCGGCCGGGGCCAAGGGAGGCGCCCGGCCGGCGCAGGGCGCGCCGCCCGGTGGCGGCCCGGGCGGGGCCGTCGGCCCGCCGCCCGTGCGCGCCCCCGCCAGGCCCACGCTGGCCGGTACCGCGGGCGCGGGGCGCGCCGGGGG
>NZ_JBEHZD010001284.1:0-243 GCF_040240285.1 Streptomyces sp. HSW2009
GAGATCTACACACGGAGTACCGGCGGCCGCGCCCGATGTGTATTAGTGCCAGGGCCACCGCCCCGGCCGGCGCCCCGCGCGCCGCAGCCGCGGACGACGCCCAGCCGGCCCCCGCCGCCCAGGCCGCCGGAACCGCTCCCACCGCCGATGTCGGCGCCCGCGCCGCGCCGGGGCGGGGCGCCCCCCCCCCCCCCCCCCCCCGCGGCCCGCCCCGCCCCCCCCCCCCGCCGGGCCCCCCCCCCG
>NZ_JBEHZD010001285.1:0-241 GCF_040240285.1 Streptomyces sp. HSW2009
GCGCGGGCGCGCGCGGCCCCAGCCCGCCCACCCCGGGCGCCGGGCCGGCGCCGGGGGCGCGCCGCCGGGGGGCGTGTGCGGCGGGGGGGGGGGCGTGTTCGGCGTAGTCGAGCCGGCCGCTGCCGTCCGCCCAGCGCACGGCGGTGGCCCCGGGCGAGGCGGCGGCCCGGGCGGCTAACGCCGCGGCGATGCCGGCCGGGCCAGCCGCGGTGCGGTCCCCGGCTGCGGTGCGGTCCCAGCC
>NZ_JBEHZD010001286.1:0-241 GCF_040240285.1 Streptomyces sp. HSW2009
CCCCCCCCCCCCCCCCCCCCCCCCCCCCCCGCTTTTTTTTTTTTTTTTTTTTTATTCGGGTACTAGTTTTATATAATATTGTTTTTTGTTGGTTTGTTTTTTTTTTTTTTTTTTTTTTGGTTTGTTTTTTTTTTGTTTTTGTTTTTTGGGGTTTTGGTTTGGTGGGTGTTCGTGGGTTTTTTTAGCGTTTTGGTTGTGTTATAGTTTTTTGGTGTTCGGTTTTTGTTGTATGGTATTTTCC
>NZ_JBEHZD010001287.1:0-240 GCF_040240285.1 Streptomyces sp. HSW2009
GCCCGTCTGGGGGGCTCGTAGATGTGTATAATACACTGGACCCTTCCGTACGGCGGGGGCGGCGGCGGGGCTATATAGCCGACCGGGCGGCGCCCCCCCGCCCCGGGCCGCGGCCCCGGCCCCCCCCCCCCGCGCCGGCCCCGCCCCCCCCCCCCCCCCGCCCGCGCGGGGGCGCCGCCCCCCCCGACTCCGCGTCCGTCTTCAGGACGCGGACGTCACCGGTGACCGGCGGCACCGGGG
>NZ_JBEHZD010001288.1:0-239 GCF_040240285.1 Streptomyces sp. HSW2009
CCTTACAAAAGCACGAGCAAAAACACTATTCAGGAATGGATCCTCGCCAGTTGATTCCATCACTCTTCCCCATCTTGCATCTCTTACCAAGTCTACCATTGGTGAGAAAGTTACGTGGACACCAGCTGCTGAAGCTTCTTTTGCGGAAACTCTTGCAACTTTTTCTGCTGCTTTCTCATCCCATGAACAACCAATAGCAAGTGGTACTGGAAATATAGTTCTGTATCCATGTATTATAT
>NZ_JBEHZD010001289.1:0-239 GCF_040240285.1 Streptomyces sp. HSW2009
CCCCCCCACAAAACCCAATAATACCCCGGGCCCCGCCCCCCGGGGGGGGGGGCGCCCCCCCCGGGGGGGGGGGGGGGCCCGGGGGGGGTGGGCGGGGGGGGGGGGGGGGGGGGGGTGGTGGGGGGGGGGGGCGGGGGGGGGGGGGGGGGGGGTGGGGGGGGGGGGGGTGTGTGGGGGGGCCGGGGGGGGGGGTATGGTGTGGGGACATGGGATGGACGCCTGTCGTCGGGGGTCTTGGC
>NZ_JBEHZD010000129.1:0-15750 GCF_040240285.1 Streptomyces sp. HSW2009
GGGGGGGGGGGGGGGGGGGGGGGCCCCCCCGCCGGGGGGGGCGCCCGCGGGGGGGGGGCGGGGCCGGCGCCGACCCCACCAGCGGCGACGACCTGCGCACCCGCCTGGCCCGCTGGACCCTGACCGAAGCGGAGACGCTGGGCATCACGGGCCGGGGCGCACTCTCCGCCCCAGGCCGCGCCCTCATCAACGCGAGCGCCGCCCCAACCACCCGTACGACCGGAACGGGGACGGAATCCGGGGCCGGAGCGAGGACAGGGGCCGGAGCGGGGACGGGGGCCGGGGCCGGAGCGGCGGCCGAACCAGGAGTGGGCTCCGGCACCACAGCCGTCGCCGGCGCAGCCGCGAAAACCACAACCGGAACCACCTCCCGAAAACCCTCCAAAACAACCCCGGCCCCCACCCGACCCACCCAAGCCACAGCCCCCACTGCTCCCACAGCTTCCGCCGACCTCCCCACCCCGGCTCCGACCGCCGCCGAACTCGCCGCGGCGGGAGCCGTGGCCGCCCGGCTGCTCGCGCCGCTGCTGCCGCAGCCGCTGGACCACGTACTGCTCCAGGCCGACCTGACCGCCGTCGCCCCGGGACCGCTCGAACGCCACCTCGCCGAGGTCCTCGCCGTACTCGCCGACGTCGAATCGAAGGGCGGCGCGACCGTCTACCGCTTCACGCCGGCCTCCGTCCGCCGCGCCCTCGACTCCGGCCACGCCGCCGCCGACCTGCACGCCTTCCTCGCCGCGCACGCACGCACGCCGGTGCCGCAGCCCCTCGCGTACTTGATCGACGACGTGGCGCGGCGACACGGACAACTGCGGGTCGGCGCGGCGTCGGCGTACCTGCGCTGCGACGACGACGCCCTGCTGGCCGAGATCCTGGCCGACCGGCGCTCCGCCGGCCTGCGACTGCGCCGACTCGCGCCCCCCGTGCTGGCCGCCCAGGCCGAACCCACGGCGCTGCTGGAACGGCTGCGCGAGATGGGGTACGCGCCGGCGGCGGAGTCCGCCGAGGGCGACGTGCTGGTCACCCGCGCCGACGCGTACCGCACTCCGCAGCGCATCGCGCCCGCCCCCGTACCCGACGGCCCGCCGGCGCCCGACGGCACGCTGTTGCAGGCGGCGGTACGCGCCATCCGCGCCGGCGACCTAGCAGCAACAGCAGCCCACAAACCACCCCACCCCACGGCCCCCCAACCCCCCACAACCGCCGCCCAACCACCGCAGACTCCCACCACCCCCGGCCAACTCCCCCGCACCACATCGGCCGAGACCCTGGCCACGATGCAGGCCGCGGCCCTCACCGGCTCCGCAGTCTGGATCGGCTACGTCAACGCAGACGGCGCAGCAAGCCAGCGAGTGATCGCCCCGGTCCGCGTAGAAGGCGGCTTCGTCACGGGCTACGACCACACGGCAGACGAGGTCCGCACGTACCCACTCCACCGGATCACGGGCGTGGCGGAACTGGCGGATGAGGCGCTTTGAGGGGGGTGGGGGTGCGTCCTGGGAAGCCGGGCGGGACGCCCCGCCCTGCTGTCCTGCCGGCCCGCGTGAACGCGCAGGCCCATGCTTCATTCCGCTGACCGACGGTCACGAGACTGAAGCGGACCTTCCAGGCTCCGGGTTCGCTGCTCAGCGCCCGCCAGACCGGGCCTCGTGCAACAACCCCACGAGTATGTCCACGTCCGTCCACGGGTTGGCTTGGTGGCCGCGGTCCGTGCCGGCACGCAACTTCTGGGCGCGCGCCTCGGCTTGGGCATGACGGGCTCCGTCCGGACCAGCGAGCTTGACGTAGTCAAGGTGCTTCCGCTGGACCGCGTAGCCGCAGGCGCCGTCCTTCTCCAGCGCCCTCTGTGCATCGGCCGAGGTCTGATAGGCCAAGACATGTTTGATGTGGAGGAGGAGCCAGAGTTCGAAACACGGATTGGACAGGGCCATCCGCACACCGGATCGCCGCGCGAGCGCTATCGCCTCATCGAGGGAGGCATGCGGAGCCGGCGCCTCGACGTCGACGACGCACCACACCCTCGTCGTAGGGCGCATGCCTGTCTGCTGCCGATCGCCCGGCTCGGTCTTTGTGCTTGACGGCTGACCGCACCAAGGACAACGGCTCGCCATGATCAGGCCCGATGCTGATCGTTACGGGCAACGACTTCAGTTCCTGCCGCAGCCCCTTGAAGTACTGGTCCTCAGTACGTTCGCCCTCGCAGTAGATCAGGAACCTGCGCTGCTCCGAACGCGAACTGCCGGCTCGCCGCAACGGCTTCGTGCGATGCCCCACCTACGCACCTCCGACTGCCTCGGAAATCTCGCGTAACACATCATCATCCAGATACGGGACAGCCCCGTAGCGTCCGGTGAGATACCTCTTCTCCCGGTTTTCCTCGGCGTCACGCACATGGAATTCCGTCAGGGGGAAAAGCCGGGTCGCCAAGGTGTCAGGGTCCTTCTCTGTGAACCACACCTGATCCCGGTAGAGCTCCGACCGCACGTTCCTCCCCAACAGGGAAGCCTCATGGGTGCTGAAGATCAGCTGTGCGCCCTTGCGGTTGACCTCGGGCGACTGGAACATCCCGACGACGGCATCGACCAGATACGGGTGCAGTCGGGCATCGAGTTCGTCCACGCAGAGCACCGACCCCTGGTCGAGCGTGGCGAGCACGGGCCCCATGAGCCCGATCCACGTACGCGTGCCACTGGACTCCTCCGCGAGGTCCAGCGGGAAGATTCCCTCCGCGGTGCGATGCTCCACCCGCACGGAATGAAGGTCGTTCGTCTGGACCCGCACCCGCTCTCCCAGCGCTTCTTTCATCACCTGCATGAGCCGCCGGTACTCGTCCATCACCGCCTCGTCCGGGTCTTCGACCTTCAGCCCGGAAACCCCCAGATCGGCGAAGTGAAGCAGCCTCAATACGGGCGCCGATTGACCCTGCGCAGGATCTCCGCGCAGAAGCTCGACCGTGTGGGCGAGACGACCGCTGAAGTTCCCGTCGGTAGCAAGGCGCAGGCCGGACTGAAACCAGCGGTACACCTCACCGAGCTGCGCATGCCCCTGCGCTGCCGCAACGGACAGGTAGAGACTGTTCGGACGGAGCAACTCAGAAATGATCTTCTTCCGGCCCGTCAGTGAGCGGCCGAACACCACCGTGGCATCCGCCTTGCGCTCGTACAGCCGACTGGCCCTGCGCTCCGGGTAGAAGTAGAGCCACTCCTCCGTGACCTTGTCGTCGTCAACGGAGAATCCGAATTCGTGGCGCACTCCGTTCAGTGCGAAGTCCACGGTGAACGACGTCGACCAGGACCCCGCGCCCTGCCGGAGCGAGAAGGAGCGGCGCGGAACGCCGCCGGCCGGGTCCCAGCTCCGGAACGAGGACAGGACCGCTTGACGCATCCAGCCGATCGCGTCGATGACGTTCGACTTGCCGGATGCGTTCGTCCCGTAGATCGCGGCCACGGGTACGACTCGGTGGCCGCCGCTTGCGAGCTCCCGCTCCGCCCGGCCCGGGTGGCTGTCGGAGGCGACCAAGGACAGCTCCTGCTCGTCACGCAGCGAAGCGTGGTTGGTCACCTGGAACCGAAGTAGCACGGTAACCCCCTCAAGCATTTACAGATGTCGCTGAACAGCTTCCTGGAGCAGAATCCGACGATACAAGCCTCTAGGCGCAATCACTAGGCGATTCACTCTCCCGTGGGCACAGCGCCCGTGCCTCGTCTCCAAGGTCCCGTAGCAGTTCCTCACCTCCGCCTCCGCCGCATGCGGCAAACTGGAGGTTTGGCCGTCCATAACCGGGCGGGTCACTCTGCCGGAAGGACTCACCCACGTGAACGGACCCCTCATCGTCCAGAGCGACAAAACACTCCTCCTGGAGGTGGACCACGACCAGGCGGGCGCCTGTCGTCGGGCCATCGCGCCGTTCGCTGAGCTGGAGCGCGCGCCGGAGCACATGCACACCTACCGGGTGACGCCGCTCGGGCTGTGGAACGCCCGGGCGGCCGGGCACGACGCCGAGCAGGTCGTGGACGCGCTCGTCGAGTACTCCCGGTATCCGGTCCCGCACGCCCTGCTGGTCGACATCGCCGAGACGATGGCGCGCTACGGGCGGCTGCGGCTGCTCAAGCACCCCACGCACGGGCTCGTCCTGGAGAGCAGCGACCGGCCGGTGCTCGAAGAGGTGCTGCGGTCGAAGAAGGTGCAGCCGCTGGTGGGGGCGCGGATCGACGCGGACACCGTGGCCGTGCACCCGTCCGAGCGCGGGCAGATCAAGCAGACCCTGCTCAAGCTGGGCTGGCCGGCCGAGGACCTGGCCGGGTACGTGGACGGCGAGGCGCACCGGATCGACCTGGACGAACAGGGCTGGGCGCTGCGCCCGTACCAGCAGCAGGCCGTCGAGGGGTTCTGGCACGGCGGCTCCGGCGTGGTCGTGCTGCCCTGCGGCGCGGGCAAGACGCTGGTGGGCGCCGGGGCGATGGCGCAGGCCAAGGCGACCACGCTGATCCTGGTCACCAACACCGTCTCGGCCCGGCAGTGGAAGCACGAGCTGGTCAAGCGCACCTCGCTGACCGAGGAGGAGATCGGCGAGTACAGCGGTACGCGGAAGGAGATCCGGCCGGTCACCATCGCCACCTACCAGGTGCTGACGACCCGGCGGAAGGGCATCTACCCGCACCTGGAGCTGTTCGACTCGCGGGACTGGGGCCTGATCGTCTACGACGAGGTGCACCTGCTGCCCGCGCCGGTCTTCAAGTTCACCGCCGACCTCCAGGCCCGGCGTCGGCTCGGTCTGACGGCCACGCTCGTCCGGGAGGACGGCCGCGAGTCGGACGTGTTCTCGCTGATCGGCCCGAAGCGGTTCGACGCGCCGTGGAAGGAGATCGAGGCCCAGGGGTACATCGCGCCGGCCGACTGCGTCGAGGTGCGGGTCAACCTGACCGACAGCGAGCGGCTGACGTACGCGACCGCGGAGGCCGAGGAGAAGTACCGCTACTGCGCCACCACCGCCTCCAAGCGGCGCGTCACCGAGGCGCTGGTCAAGCGGCATCAGGGCGAGCAGACGCTGGTCATCGGGCAGTACATCGACCAGCTCGACGAACTCGGCGAGCACCTCGGCGCCCCGGTCATCAAGGGCGAGACGACCAACGCCCAGCGGGAACGCCTCTTCGACGCCTTCCGCGCCGGCGAGCTCTCCGTGCTCGTCGTCTCCAAGGTCGCCAACTTCTCCATCGACCTGCCGGAGGCGACCGTGGCCATCCAGGTCTCCGGCACCTTCGGTTCCCGCCAGGAGGAGGCCCAGCGGCTCGGCCGGGTGCTGCGCCCCAAGGCGGACGGGCACGAGGCCAGGTTCTACTCGGTCGTCGCCCGCGACACCATCGACCAGGACTTCGCCGCCCACCGCCAACGCTTCCTGGCCGAACAGGGCTACGCCTACCGGATCGTCGACGCGAGCGACCTCCTCGCGGGCGAGGACGCCTGAGGGCAGCGTCCGCGACCCGGGTCCCGGGGCCCGCCCAGGGACAGCCCGTCTGGGGACAGCCCGTCTGGGGACAGCCCGTCTGGGGAGGCCGCCCGGGAATGTCTGGGGGCGTCTGACGACGCCTGGGGAGCGGCACGGGGCGGCTCCCCGTACGGAGGAGGGCGGCGCGGTCGGTGCGGCGTGCGGGCGCGGGTCGTACGGGATCGAGGCGCACGGAATCGGGGCGTACGGAATCGGGGCGTACGGGCCAGAGCGGGGCAGGCAGGCGATCGCGCGCGTACGGGCAGGTCGCGCGCGTACGGGCGGGCTGGTCTCAGGTAGGCGCGGCGTCACCCACAGTGGCGGGTGCGGTCAGAGGTGGCGGTGGCGGGGTGGTCTTGGCGGGCCGGGCCACGGTCCTGACGGGAGGGGCCGCGGGGCCGGGCGGAAGGGGCCGCGCACCGGTGGCACGGCTCGGGCGCTGCTACCTGCGGCGGACGCCCGCGTCCTCGTAGTCGCCGAGCACGGCGACGCTGAAGGCGGTGGAGGCGAAGACCTTCACGGCACGGAAGGCGGTGCCGAGCGGGCGGCGGGCACGCGGCGTGGAGGCGGTCGCGCAGTGTGCGGACGGCTGTGCTGCGGACCCGGCGGAGGTGCCGAAGCTGCTGGTCGTGAGGGCGGTCGGGCTGGCGGTGACGGTCGCGGTGGTCATGTGTTCCATCGTCGTGCCCGTACCCGGCCCGGGCATCGGCCGCGCGGCGTAAATGACGGTCGGCGCCCCTCCGCCCCCAGGCCCATGGCGTCCCCTACGGGAGGCGGAGCCCGACCCTGAGACCCCCTACCCCCGGGAGGAGCCGCCCCTGAGCCAACCCTGATGTCTGCCCCGAGGCGGAACCGTCCCGTCCCCACCGCCGCCGGACCGGCCCCGCCCCCGGGCCCACTCCCGGCCCACCGCCGGTCACGCAGCGCAACATCTCGCGCCCCCGCGCGGCGCCGGCCCGTACCGCCTGCGCATCGCGCCTGAACCCCTGCGCATCGCGCCCGTACCGTCCCCGGCGGCTCCCACCCGCGCCGCCGGCGACCCGCCCGCCCGTACGATCCACGCACCCCCGCCCGTACGATCCAGCGCCGCCCGCGTACCGTCCACGCACCCCCGCCCGCGCCCCCGACGTCCCGCGGCCCGCCCCCACGGGGAAATATTCGCTCGCGCCCGGCCGTCCCCATGGTTAAACTCTCGCTCTTCCCCGGGGCGACCGGGGCTTCCCGCCTCCCTCACCGCAAGGGAGCGCCGCCGACCGGACGGAAACCGGTCGGTCAACCGCTCACAGCCACGCGTAGGTGTCGACCACTGACGTGCGCCCACGCGCGCCGTCGGACGGTTCGTCCACCTCCGCTCCACCGCCGGAGGCAACACCGTGCCCTCGCACGCCCAGGAACCGTCCGCAGCCGACCGCCCCCCCGCCGAAGCACCCGCCCCACCCGCCCCACCCGCCCCACCGGCCCCGGCGGTGGCGGCAACGGACGACCCCAACGGCGCTGAAGGTCCCGACGGCGCTGAAGGTCCCGACGGTCCTGACGGCGCAGCCAGGGCAGACGGCGCAGCCAGCACGGACGACGGCGGGCCGCTCGGTCGGGAGCGGGCGCACCTGGCCGCGTCCCGGGCCGCGTTGCGCGCCATGCGGGTGGACGTGGAGTCGCTGGACACCAGCGACACGGCCGGCAACTGGGTGAGCGCGGAGTCCCTGCGGCGCACCATCGACGACCGGATCAAGGCGCTCGCCGACCTCTCCGACACGCCACTGTTCTTCGGCCGCCTCAGCTACGGGCACACCCACCACACCACCGAGGCGCCCGCCGCCACCCCGGTCGCGGCGGGGCCGATCCCGGACCAGCCGGCGGCCGGCAGCACCGCGGACGAGGTCGGCGACCAGTTCTACATCGGCCGCCGTCACGTCCACGACGCGGGCGGCGAACCCATGGTCATCGACTGGCGCGCGCCCATCTCGCAACCCTTCTACCAGGCGTCCCCGAAGCAGCCGATGGACGTCGTACTGCGGCGCCGGTTCGGCTACACCGGCGGCGAGTTGACCGCGTACGAGGACGAGCCGCTGAGCGGCCCCGGCGCGGACGGCGGCGAGCAGACCAGCCGGCTCCTCCAGACGGAGATCGAGCGCCCGCGCGTCGGCCCGATGCGCGACATCGTGGCGACGATCCAGCCCGAACAGGACGAGATCGTACGCGCCGGCATCGGCGGCACGGTGTGCGTCCAGGGCGCTCCCGGCACCGGGAAGACCGCGGTCGGCCTGCACCGGGTGGCGTACCTGCTGTACGCGCACCGCGAGCGGCTGGCCCGCACCGGCACCCTGGTCATCGGCCCCAACGAGTCCTTCCTCAGCTACATCGAACAGGTGCTGCCCGCGCTGGGCGAACTCCAGGTCAAGCAGGCGACGGTGGCGGACCTCGTGGCCCACGTGGAGGTGCGCGGCACCGACGGCGCGGACCGGGCCCGGATCAAGGGCGACGCGCGGATGGCCGAGGTGCTGCGGCGCGCGCTGCGCTCCGGTGTGCGGATGCCGCAGGAGCCGGTGGTCGTGGTGCGCGGCTCGCGGCGCTGGCGGGTCCCGGCGTATGAAGTGGAGGAGATCGTCAGGGAGTTGCTGGCCCGCGACATCAGGTACGGGGCGGCCAGGGCGGCGCTGCCGCAGCGCATCGCGCACGCGGTGCTGGTGCGGATGGAACAGGCCGGCGAGGCGCCGCACGACCGGGTGCAGGACGCGGTGGCCCGCAACGCGGCGGTCAAGGCGGCGGTCAAGGAGATCTGGCCGCCGGTCGACCCGGTGAAGCTGGTGCTGCGGCTGCTCTCGGACCCCGAGGCGCTCGCCGAACACGCGGAAGGCATCCTCAGCGAGGCCGAACAGCACACCCTGCGGTGGGAGAAGCCGGCGCGCGGCCCGAAGTCGGCCAAGTGGTCGGCGGCGGACGCGGTGCTCATCGACGAGGCCGCCGACCTGATCGAACGCACCCCCTCGCTCGGGCACGTGGTCCTGGACGAGGCGCAGGACCTGTCGCCGATGCAGTACCGGGCGGTGGGCCGGCGCTGCACGACCGGCTCGGCGACCATCCTCGGCGACATCGCACAGGGCACCACTCCGTGGGCGACCGGCAGTTGGACCGAGGCCCTGCACCACCTGGGCAAGCCGGAGGCGCGCGTGGAGGAGCTGACCCGCGGCTTCCGCGTACCGCGCGAGGTCATCGCGTACGCCTCCCGACTGCTCCCCTCCATCGCCCCCGACCTGGCGGAAGCGACGTCGGTCCGGGAGTCGCCGGGGTCGCTGGAATTTCGGCGGGTGGGGGGTGCGCCCGCGGGGGCTGCGGCTGCGGCTGCGGCTGCGGCTGCGGCTGCGGCTGCGGCTGCGGCTGCGGGGGAGGGTGTCGCCGCTGAGGGGGGCCCGGGTGGCGGGACCGCCGCCCTGGACGCGGAGGTCGTGGCGGCCTGCCGGGAGGCGCTCACCCAGGAGGGCTCCATCGGCCTGATCGCCGCGGACGCCCGCATCCCCGCCCTGGCCACCGCCCTGACCGCGGCCGGCCTCAGCCACCTCGCCCCCGGCGACGAGACCACCGCCGCATCGCGCCTGACCCTGGTCCCGGCCTCGCTGGCCAAGGGCCTTGAGTACGACTACGTGGTCCTGGACGAACCGGCCGCGGTGGTCGCGGGCGAACCACTACTGTCCGGCCCCACGGTCCAGCCGCCCACGACACCCGCCGGCGAGACCGCGGCCGAGACCGCAGCCCCAGCCTCGACCGAACACTCCCCACAGATCCCCGCCCACCGCACGGGCCTCCGCCGCCTCTACGTAGCCCTCACCCGAGCCGTCTCGGGCCTCACCATCGTCCACGCCCAGCCCCTACCGGCGGAACTGGCGGGGAGGGAGGAGGGTTGGGCGGGGATTTAGGGCGGTGTGGGGCGGTGGTGGTGCAGGGGGGTGGCTCCGCGGAGGCTGGTGGGGCTACTCCCCGATGGGGTAAGGGCGTTGGTGGACCCGCCGGGTGAACGGCCACTCGCCAGCGCCCTGATCGGCACCCGGCACATTTCGACGTGCTGTCATTCGGTCGCGTCTACGCCAGATCGATACGCGAGCCCTGACCCGCTGGGGCTGGAAAATCGCTTGCCTCACCATAAGGACCCCCGTGCGCTACGCAATCGCCGAAGCGGTGACCACCTACTTGTCCGAGACCGGCACGGGCATCGGGGCGGATTCCGGCGCGGGCCCCGGAATGGGCCACCTCTCCCGGTACTCGTTGAGCGGCGGGTACGTAGCCGCGGGCCCGTATGGCAACACCCAGGAGCGCGAGAAGCACGCGCGCGCGACGTCCGGGAGTTGCGACTGGCTGTGGTTCGACGGTGACGAGATGCGGTTCGACGCGCGAAGCGGGCTGTTGACGAGCCTCTTGCTCGCCGTGCCGGAAGAACCGCCGGCGGATGCCCAGGACAGTGCGGCGTGGCTGTCGGTGCCGACGCAGCCGGGAGGGCTCGCGATCACCCCGGGGACGAATTTCGATCTGAACCGGGCGGAGAGCCGATGGTGGGACGATGCGGTGACTGCGCTCGTGTGCCTCTACCCGGGGCGCCCCGCTCGCCCACAGCGGCGGGTACGGCTCGCCGTTGCGCCGGGTCTTTCACTGCTGTGGGGAGACGAAAGGTTGGCCGGCTGGATGTTGGAGGACCCGGCGCGGCACCTCGTCCACGACTGGGAACCGGCCGTCACGGCAGAGACCACACCACGTACGCGTGCGCTATTGGGCGCCTACCTCTCCCTCCTCTCACCACCGTGGATCGAGGCAATGCAGGAAGGTGACCCGGGTGTACTAGCGCGGCTTGCGGGACTGCGCCAGGCCATCTCCGACGGCGACTCGGACGCCCAGCGCACAGACGTATTGGACCGGGCCGTAGGCGACCTGATGGAGCATTGGTACGACGTTTAGGCGTCTTGCGGAGCCGACACAGGAGGGGAGGGCCCGCGTACCTGCCGCCTCCTCAACGGCCAACGCCGCACCTGGGCCTACGCCTGGGGCCCGGACGACCGCCTCACCAGCGTAATTACCCCGAACGGCACCCGTTGGCGCTACATCTACGACCCACTTGGCCGCCGCACCGCCAAACAGCGTCTGGGCGGCGCCGACGAAGAGGTCGCAGACGAGATCCGGTTCTCCTGGGACGGTACCCGACTGGCGGAGCAAGTCTCGATCGGCAAGGTGACCGAGGGGGCCGCCACCACCTGGGATTACGCCCCCGCCACCCACCGTCCACTCACCCAAACCGATTACGCGCCGGCCCAACCCGACCCACCCAGCCGAGTCCTCACCCAGGCCGGCCTCCGCTTCCACGCCATCGTCACCGACCCGATCGGCACCCCACAGGAACTGGTCACTCCAACCGGCACCCTGGCCTGGTCCCCACGCACCACGCTGTGGGGCACTCCCCTGCCAACCCTGCCCAACCCTCAGAACGTCGACTGTCCTCTCCGTTTCCCGGGCCAATACGACGACCCGGAAACGGGCCTGCACTACAACTACTTCCGCCACTACGACCCGGAGACCGGCCGGTATGCGAGCCCTGATCCGCTGGGGTTGAAGGCTGGGTGGAACCAACACGGATACGTGGGCAATCCGCTGGGGTGGCTGGACCCCTTGGGGTTGCATGCATGCGCAGAACCCGACGAGATATCGAAGAATATCTCCCAGCACGCTCTTCAATCGGCGCAGAGACCCGACGGCAAGGGAACACACTTCGTCAGGGGAGTAGACGAGAGGGCACTTCCATATTATGTAGACGGCATAATAAACGGCGATACCCCCAATGTCGAAGTGAGATACCTTAGTCGCGGACGAGTCGGCTACTGGGACACAGAAAAAGAGGCCATCGTCATTGAGGACGGCAACGGAGGAACCGTCTTCACGCCGTCCGAAGGGAAACGCTACTTCGACACTATCCTTAGATGATTGGAAGTCGTGACGCCCATGGTGTGCACAACCTCTCTCAGCGCCTCCCAGTTCGAGGTCATATTCCAACTGACTTACCACCTCACCGAAGTGAGAGAAGCAAGTCTCGCCAAACAGGGATGCTCGCAAGAAGATGCACAAGCGCTCTTGGCGACCGTTGAGGAAATTCGCACCTTCGTGGATCACGCACGTGCGGAAGACGTCTTGAGCATCACCATCGGGATCAGCGACCATACGGACGCTCAGCCAGGCCGTCCAACGGCCCCCGTACGACATGCGGCACCGTCACCGACCGAGCATTCAACGCTGCTTCCGCAGCGCCTAGCTCGCCTGTGGCCTGCCATCCTCAGGTTCACGGTCGACGCTCTGGGCGAGGCCGAGATCTTCTATCGGACCGGCTACAAAGGTGCCGAGATCGATGACGCGTTGCGGGCTCTGGCGGTGGGGTGGAGTGGGGATTCGACACTCTGACGCTCGGCACGCTGGCGCATCTTTTCTCGTCGAGCGGGCCCGTGCCGGCAGCGCTGGCCCTATCGATGAGATCGTCTAACTGACCCGCGCCGACGCGGCAGACGTTCTCGTCAAATTTCTCGCCGGGCAATTCTCGGCAGATGACTTCTCGGAGTGGGCCGAGACAATGCATGGCCTGGATACGACCGGAGTCGAAGAGGGGGCCCGGCGGGCCCCGGGCGCAAGGCGTTGCCGCCAAGGCCGGGGCCCGTACAACGGCTAGTGCTCGTACGACGGACAGCACTCGCACAACGGGCAGCGCCCGTACGGGATCACGCCCAGGTCACGTGTCGGCGTCGAGGGGGGCGCCAACGGCGCACTCCCCCTCAGCCCACCCTCACCGACGCATCCAACGCCGCCCGCCACCCCGCGACCGCCTCCGCCTCCACCGGGCCCGACCAGCCCTGGGGGCGGGCCGCGCCGCCGATGTGGAAGGCGTTGATGCCTGCGGCGCGGAGTTCGGGGAGGTGGTCCAGGTGGAGGCCGCCGCCCACCAGGATGGTCGGCTCGTAGCCGGGTTCGGCCGCCGCGCCGCGGGCCGCTTCGGCCACCAGTACGGGGAGGCCGGCGGTGACGCCGTCGGCCGCGCCCGCGGTCAGGTACGTGTCCAGGCCGGGCAGGTCGAGCAGGCGCTTGCGGGCCAGGTCGCGGTCGGCGGCCCGGTCGATGGCGCGGTGGAAGGTCCACGGGGCGCCCTCGACCGCTTCGGCCAGGGCGCGCACGGTCGCCAGGTCGGGCTGGCCCGCGTCGTTCAGGAAGCCGAAGACGAACTGGTCGGCGCCGGCCGCGCGCAGTTCGCGGGCGTTCGCGCACAGCGCGGCCACCTGCTCGGCGGTGCCGGCCGCGAAGCCGTCCGTGGCGCGCAGCATGACGCGTAGCGGAAGGTCGACGGCGGACCGGATCGCGGTGAAACCGTCGAGCGTGGGGGTGAGGCCGTCGGCTGCCATGTCGGTGACCAGTTCGAGGCGGTCCGCCCCTCCGGCCTCGGCCGCGATCGCGTCGGCCCCGTCGAGCGCGCTCACCTCAAGAATTGGTCTAGACATGTAACACAGCCTGCCACACCCCGGGCCGCAACCGGAAGACGCGCCCCACAATTGGCCTATGCCAATCCCCAGCCCCCACCCCGACCAGCCGTCCGACCCGCACCCCGGGCCGGCGTCCGCCGCGCATACGCCGCCCCCACCGGCGGCGGACCCGCCCGCCGCGTCGGCAGCAGACGCCGCGGGCCCGGCCGGGGAAGGGCCACATCCCGCCACCGAAGCCCTGCTCGCCCGCTGGTCCCACACGCTCGGCAGGGCCCGCGGCGACGCGCCGGGGCCCGACCCGGCCGCGTACGGCGCGAACCTGCTGGCCCGCTGGGCCGAGCCGCAGCGCCGCTACCACACCACCGACCACCTGCTGGCCGTGCTCGACCACGTCGACGCGCTGGCCGAGCACGCGGACGACCCGGACGCGGTGCGGCTCGCCGCCTGGTTCCACGCCGCCGTCTACCTCCCGGACCGCTCGACCAACGAGGAGCGCAGCGCCCGGCTGGCCGAGCGCGCCCTGACCGAAGCGGGCGTGCCGGCGGCCACCACCGCCGAGGTGGCCCGGCTGGTCCGGCTCACCACCGGGCACGACCCGGGCGCGGGCGACCGCAACGGCCAGGTGCTGTGCGACGCCGACCTGGCGGTGCTGGCCGGCGCTCCCGCGGCGTACGCGGCCTACGCGGCGGCCGTACGGGAGGAGTACGCGTTCGTCCCCGAGGCCGCGTTCCGCGCCGGCCGGGCCGACGTGCTGCGTCAACTCCTCGCACTGGAGCGGCTGTTCACCACGCCGACCGGCCACGACCGCTGGGAGCGCCCGGCCCGCCACAACCTCGCCACCGAACTGGAACTCCTCGGCGGGTGAATCGGCCACCCACCGGGCCGCACCTTCCCTGGCCGGCCGCGCCTGCCGCGTCTGGCCGCACACATGGCCGTGCATTCCGCGTCTGGCCGCGTCTGACCGCACCCGCTCGCCCGGGCGGGGGCGCCTGCCCGCCTCCGGCCGCCCCGCCCACCGGAGGACTCCCGTCCGTACGAGACGGCTGCCCGTACGAGGCGGCTGCCCGTACGCGCCGGGCCCGTACGCACCGGCTTCCCGTACGGGGCGATCCCGCACGAGACGACTCCCGCATGGCCAGCCGCAGGCGACCAGGTGACCGCAGGTCGCCGGGGACGGTGGCGGGAATGGTGAGTGGCGGGTGGCTGTTTATGGTGGTCATGCCCGTCCCCAGTGAACGCACCGCGGCACCCGCCGCCGCAGCCCCTGCCGCCGCCGTCGAGCCGCCCACCAGCAACCGGATGCCCATCGCGGTGTACGTGCTCGGGCTCTCCGTCTTCGCCCTCGGCACCTCCGAGTTCATGCTCTCCGGGCTGCTCCAGCCGCTCGCCCGGGACATGGGCGTCTCCATCCCCCAGGCCGGCCTGCTGGTCTCCGCGTTCGCGGTCGGCATGGTGGTCGGCGCGCCGGTGCTGGCCGCCGCGACGCTGCGGCTGCCGCGCCGTACGACGCTGATCGCGCTGCTGGCCGTCTTCGGCCTCGGGCAGATAGCCGGCGCCGTCGCGCCCTCGTACGGACTCCTCTTCGCCTCCCGCGTGATCAGCGCGCTGGCCTGCGCCGGGTTCTGGGCGGTGGGCGCATCGGTCGCCGTGTCGCTGGTGCCGGTGACCGCGCGGGCCAGGGCGATGGCCGTCATGGTCGGCGGGCTGAGCATCGCCAACATCGCCGGCGTCCCGGCCGGCGCCTTCCTCGGCCAGCACGCCGGTTGGCGGGCCGCGTTCTGGGCGGTCGCCGCGCTCTCCGCGGTCGGGCTCGTCGGCGTGGTCGCGCTGGTGCCGCGCACCGCGCCGGCCACCGGCGCCGACGCCCCCTCGCTCCGCCGCGAACTGCTCATCTACCGCGACCGCCAGGTCTGGCTCGCCCTGGTCACCACCGCCCTCAACGGCGGCGCCGTCTTCGCGCTCTTCTCCTACCTCGGGCCGCTGCTCACCGAGACCTCGGGAATGGCCGAGAGCTGGGTGCCGACGGTGCTCGGGCTGTTCGGCGTCGGCGCGCTGATCGGCACCGCCGTCGGCGGGCGGATCGCCGACGCCCACCTGTTCGGCACCATCTCGGGCGGCATCACCGCATCCACCGTGGTGCTCGCGCTGCTGGCCCTCACCGCCCAGTGGCCGGTCGCCGCCGTGACGCTGTCGCTGCTGCTCGGCGTCACGTCCTTCGCCACCGCGCCCGCGCTCAACGCCCGGATGTTCAACGTCGCCAGCGAGGCGCCCACGCTGGCCGGTGCGACCACGACCTCCGCGTTCAACATCGGCAACACGCTCGGCCCCTGGCTCGGCGGCCTCGTCATCGGCGCCGGCTGGGGCTACCCGGCGGTCGCCTGGACCGGCGCCGCGCTCGCCGCCCTCGCGGTCGGCACCACGGTGGTGGCCGTCCGCATCCACCGGCAGACCGCGCCAGCGGCCCCGGCCCAGATCAGCCGCATCGTCGCCAGCTCGGACGCCGCCAGCCCGGCGGTCACCAGCCCGGCGGTCGCCGGCTCTGAGGTCACCGGCTCAGCGCCGGACGCCGCACCCGGCGCCGTCCCCGTGGCCGACACCGAGGCCGGGGCCGCGCCGAAGGCAGGCTGCGCGACCGGCTGAGGACCGGCGCCGGGCGACCGTCGTCCAGCGGGCGGGGCGGGGCGGGGGGCCGGCCCCCCCCCCCCCCCCGGCCCCCCCGCCCCGCCCCCCCGCCCCCCCGCCCCCCCCCCCCCCCCCCCCCCCCCCCCCCCC
>NZ_JBEHZD010001290.1:0-238 GCF_040240285.1 Streptomyces sp. HSW2009
TGATCCGGTGGTGGTGGTTGAGGGGTTGAGGTTGCGGCCGTTGCCGTTGGGTGAGTTGGTGGTGGGTTCGCGGGTGTCGGATTTGTATGAGGTGGGGTGGGTGCCGGTCGCGGTGCCGGAGGTGGCCCCGGGCACGACGGCCCCGGACTCGCATTCGCATTCGGACTCGGACTCGGATTCGGGTGCGGGTGATGTGTTGGTGTGGACCGCTCCGACGTCTGCCCTCGCCACTGTTTCC
>NZ_JBEHZD010001291.1:0-238 GCF_040240285.1 Streptomyces sp. HSW2009
GACATATACGCCTTTCCAAGGTAAGTCTTGTGGATGAAAGAACAATAATGTTAATAGGAAAAGTAATGGACCTAATATTAGTCCAATAAGTTGTCCCGCACTAAACGGTTTCTTTTTCTTTGATTTTGAAAAGAATGTTAAATACCTTTTCGATATCATTGATTGATGTTGATTGAAATAAGCCATAAATTTCCCCCTCATGATGATTATGACAAGCTACTTCAACTCACTATATTAG
>NZ_JBEHZD010001292.1:0-237 GCF_040240285.1 Streptomyces sp. HSW2009
CCGCCGGTGGCCCCCCCCGCCACCGCCGGGGCGCCCCCGGGCGCGCCCGCGGGGGCACCGGCGGGGGCCGCCGCGAGCGGTCCGCGGGGTACGCGCCGCAGGCCGCGCCGTGCGGGTGCCGCCGCGGCCGAGCCGACCCCCACCGACGCGCGCGCCGTCCCGCCCGGAACCGGGCCCGGGGCGGAGTCGCAAAGGCCCCCCCCCCCCGCCGGCGCCGGGCGGGGGGGGGCGGGGGGG
>NZ_JBEHZD010001294.1:0-236 GCF_040240285.1 Streptomyces sp. HSW2009
CGACTACCGCAAGCGGGCGGTGGGCGCGGGGGGCCCCCCGGGGGTGCCGCAGGGCAGGGCCCCGCCGCGCCCCCCCCGCGCCCCGGGCGGGCCCGCGCCCCGGGCGCCCGGCGCCGCGGGGGTGGGGGGGGGGCCGGCCCCCCCCCGGGGCCCACGCCCGGCGGACCCCCCGGCCCCCCCCCCGGGCCCGAAACACCCCCCCCCCGCCGGCCAACGCCGCCCACGGCCAGGGGGTG
>NZ_JBEHZD010001295.1:0-232 GCF_040240285.1 Streptomyces sp. HSW2009
CTTTCTCTCCCCCCCCGCGCCCCCCCCCCCCCCAAGACCCCCCCCCCCCCCCCCCCCCCCCCCCCCCCACCCGGGACCAGCCCCCCCCCCCCCCCCCCCCCCCCCCCCCCCCCCCCCCCCCCCCCGCGGCCCCCCCCCCCCCCCCCCGCCCCCCCCCCCCCCCCCCCCCCCCCCCGCGCGCGTCTTGGGCGCGCGGTATGCCCTGAGTCCTGAGTACGCCGTGCGTCTTGCG
>NZ_JBEHZD010001296.1:0-235 GCF_040240285.1 Streptomyces sp. HSW2009
TTTTATTACGCCCGCCCCCAGTATATTATGAATTTTTGGGGTGGGGGGGGGGGGGGGTGTTTTTTGTTGTGGGGGGGGGGGGGGGGGGGGGGGGGGGGGGGGGGGTGGGGGGGGGGGGGGGCGCGGGGGGGGGGGGGGGGGGGCCAACGGGGGGGGGTGGGGGCGGCGCGGGGCGTGGGGGCGCCCGGCACGGTACTGGAGGGTTTTGATGGCGCCTTCGTTCTTGCCCATCACC
>NZ_JBEHZD010001297.1:0-234 GCF_040240285.1 Streptomyces sp. HSW2009
GGCGGGACCGCGGACCACCGGACGACCGTGCTGGGCACCGGCACCGCGCTGGCCTTCGCCGCGGTCGGGACGTTCGGCCTGGTCATGGGGCGTCGGCAGCGCCGCAGCGCCGGCGAAACGGCCTGACCCGCGATGAGCCCGCGCAGCCGGACGACGGCGCCCCGTGCGGTGCCGCGACGCGCCGTGCCGCCCCCTGCCGTGCCGCCGCGCGCCGTCCGGCCGCGCCCCGGCCTG
>NZ_JBEHZD010001298.1:0-234 GCF_040240285.1 Streptomyces sp. HSW2009
GGGGGGCCCCCCGGGGGCCCCCCCCCCGGGGGGGGCCGGGGGGGGGCCGGCCCGCCCGGGCGGGCCGGTGGCGGCGACGGCGGTACGGAGTCGGGTGCCGGGCCGAGCGGCGGGCCGGGTGCGGCGGTGGCCGCCGGCGGTGCCGTGGCGTTGCCCGTGGGTGGCGGAACGGCCGCGCCCCGTGCGGGTCAGCCGGCCGGGGCCGTCGGTCCTGACCGGCCCGCCGCGGCGGCC
>NZ_JBEHZD010001299.1:0-234 GCF_040240285.1 Streptomyces sp. HSW2009
CCCCTTTTTTTTAATTCATCCGGCCCCCACCTATATATCCAAAAGCGGTAGGGGCGCATGGGGAATAGGTGAAAATTACCCACCCCCCCCACCGCTCCACCTCAAGGCACGTGACACCCCACACCTCGCGCCCCCGTTCACCGGTGCGCGCCGGTCTCGTATACACATCACCGAGCCCCCGCGACGGCCTCCGAGGGGGGGTGGGGGGGGGGTGGGGGTGAAAAAATGGGGGGG
>NZ_JBEHZD010000013.1:0-35500 GCF_040240285.1 Streptomyces sp. HSW2009
AGCTTCTGAAAGCGCGCAGGCTCGCTCTCCACGGCATTGCCTAGGCGCGGTTGGGGCGCCGCTGCCGGCCGGGGGGTGGGCGGGGGCGGCCGCCCCCGCGCCCCCCCCGCCCCCCGAGACGGGCCCGGCGCCGCCGGGGCCGGAGCCGGGGCGGGCGCCGGAGCGGCAGCCGGGGCCGGAGCAGCGGCCGGAGCCGGAGCCGCGGCCGGGGCAGCAGCAGCCGGAGCGGCACCAGCGGCACCGATGACCGCCAGCTTCGCGCCGACCTCGGCCGTCTCGTCCTCGGCGATCAGGATCTCCAGCAGGGTGCCGGACGCGGGGGCCGGAATTTCGGTGTCGACCTTGTCGGTCGAGACCTCAAGCAGCGGCTCGTCGGCCTCGACGCGCTCACCCTCGGCCTTGAGCCAGCGGGTGACGGTGCCCTCGGTGACGCTCTCGCCGAGCGCCGGCAGGGTTACGGAAACCGCCATGGTTTCGGTTGCTCCTAACGATCTTGCGGATGTGGTCGCGCCCGGTACTACTAGTCGTGCGAGTGCAGCGGCTTGCCGGCCAGTGCCAGGTGGGCCTCGCCGAGGGCTTCGTTCTGCGTGGGGTGCGCGTGGATGAGCTGCGCCACCTCGGCGGGCAGCGCCTCCCAGTTGTAGATGAGCTGGGCTTCGCCGACCTGCTCACCCATGCGGTCACCGACCATGTGGACGCCGACCACGGCGCCGTCGCGCACCTGGACCAGCTTGATCTCACCGGTGGTCTTCAGGATGCGGCTCTTGCCGTTGCCGCCCAGGTTGTACTTGAGGGCGACCACCTTGTCGGCGCCGTACAGCTCCTTGGCCTTCTCCTCGGTGAGCCCGACGGAGGCGACCTCGGGGTGGCAGTACGGGCCGCGCGGCACGCCGTCGTAGTCGATCGGCACGGTCTTCAGACCGGCGAGCCGCTCCGCGACCAGGATGCCCTCCGCGAAGCCGACGTGCGCGAGCTGGAGCGTGGGGACCAGGTCACCGACGGCCGAGACGGTCGGCACGTTGGTGCGCATGTACTCGTCGACCAGGACGTAGCCGCGGTCCGTGGCGACCCCGGCCTCCTCGTAACCCCGGCCCTGCGAGACCGGGCCGCGGCCGACGGCGACGAGCAGCAGCTCGGCCTCGAAGGTCTTGCCGTTCTCCAGCGAGACCTTTACGCCGTTCGCGGTGTACTCCACGCCCGAGAAGCGGGAGCCGACGGAGAACTTGATGCCGCGCTTGCGGAAGGCGCGCTCCAGCAGCTTGGAGCTGTTCACGTCCTCGACCGGAACCAGGTTCGGCAGCGCCTCGACGATCGTCACGTCGGTGCCGAAGGACTTCCAGGCGGAGGCGAACTCGACGCCGATGACGCCGCCGCCGAGCACGATCGCGGACTCCGGCACCCGGTCCAGGACCAGGGCGTGGTCGGAGGAGATGACGCGGTTGCCGTCGATCTCCAGGCCCGGCAGCGACTTCGGCACGGAGCCGGTCGCGAGCAGGACGTGGCGGCCCTCGTACCGCTGGCCGTTCACGTCCACCGAGGTCGGCGAGGACAGGCGGCCCTCGCCCTCCACATAGGTGACCTTGCGGCTGGCGATCAGGCCCTGGAGGCCCTTGTACAGGCCGGCGATCACGCCGTCCTTGTACTTGTGCACCGCCGCGATGTCGATGCCGTCGAAGGTGGCCTTCACGCCGAACTCGGCGCTTTCGCGGGCCTGGTCGGCGATCTCACCGGCGTGCAGCAGCGCCTTGGTGGGAATGCAGCCGTTGTGCAGGCAGGTACCGCCGACCTTGTTCTTCTCGATCAGGGCGACGTCCAGGCCAAGCTGAGCTCCGCGCAGGGCAGCGGCGTAGCCACCGCTGCCGCCCCCGAGGATCACTAGGTCGAAAACAGTGCTGGCGTCGTTCGCCACGTCACGTCCTCCATGCATGGGTACGCCGGAGCCGGTCACTCCGCTGCGCTTCGTTTCTGCTGTCTCCAGCAGAGCCTACGGAAGCGGAGCCTGTGACCGGGCGGCGGCTGTTGTTCGGCCGCTGTCTTACTCGGCCCTGCGGTGTGGCTCGGGTGTGTGTGCGAGCCACAGGCCCTGTCCTGCCGAGACAACATCTTCGCACTTGTTCGCGGACGGTGGGACGCCGGGCTGTGCTCCGCGGTGGCCGAAAGCGCTCGTACGGCCAGAATCCCGGGCGGACACCGCGCTCGGCCCCGTTCGTACCCGCGAGTAGATCGCTGTCAGCGAACGCGCCACGGCCCCGGGCGCAGGCGCTCGGGGCCGTTGGTCACGCTCTGGTGGGAGCCGTGTTCACTGCGATTCAACCCGCCGGGCGGGGCGGGGGCGGGCCAGCCCGATCCGGTCTGATCCGGACTGGTGCGGTCCGGACCGGTCCGGTCCGGCCGGGTCCACCGGATGGGCGGCGCAGCGGGCGCCATCCACCCTGTGGACACGGGCCGGGTCGGTCAGCCCAGGTCGCCGGCGGCGGTGCGCTCGGCGAGCCGCACCAGGGTGCGCACCGAGGAGCCGGTGCCGCCCTTGTGGGTGTAGCCGTACGGGGCGCTCTCGTGGAAGGCCGGGCCCGCGATGTCCAGGTGCGCCCAGGTGATGCCCTCGCCGACGAACTCCTCCAGGAACAGGCCGGCGACCAGGCCGCCGCCCGCGCGCTCGCCCATGTTCGCGATGTCCGCGATCGGCGAGTCCATGCCCTTGCGCAGCTCGCGCGGCATCGGCATCGGCCAGGACTGCTCGCCGACCTCCGTCGCGATCTCGTGCAGCGAGGTGCGGAAGGCGTCGTCGTTCGCCATGATCCCGAAGGTGCGGTTGCCCAGCGCGAGGATCATCGCGCCGGTCAGCGTCGCCACGTCCACGATCGCGTCCGGCTTCTCCTCCGAGGCGCGGGTGAGCGCGTCGGCGAGCACCAGCCGGCCCTCGGCGTCGGTGTTGAGCACCTCGACCGTCTTGCCGCTGTACATGCGCAGCACGTCACCGGGGCGGGTGGCCGAGCCGGACGGCATGTTCTCGGCGAGCGCCAGCCAGCCGGTCACGTTGACCTTCAGGCCCAGCTTGGCGGCGGCCACGACGGCGGCGAACACCGCGGCGGCACCGCTCATGTCGCACTTCATCGTCTCGTTGTGGCCGGCCGGCTTGAGCGAGATGCCGCCCGAGTCGTACGTGATGCCCTTGCCGACCAGCGCCAGCGTCTTGCTCGCCTTCGGGTGCTGGTAGGCCAGCTTGACCAGGCGCGGCGGGTTCTCCGAGCCCTTGCCGACGCCGATCAGACCGCCGAAGCCGCCCTTGGCCAGCGCCTTCTCGTCCAGCACCTCGACCTTGAGGCCGAACTCCTTGGCCGCGGCCTGCGCCTGCTCGGCGAAGAGCTTCGGGGTCAGGTCGTTGGAGGGGATGTTGATCAGGTCACGGGCCCGGTTGACCTCGGCGGCCAGCGCCTCGGCCCGCTCGATCGCGGCCTTGTACGCCTTGTCCCGCGGCTTCCCACCGAGCAGCGCGACCTCGGCCAGCGGGGCACCGGCCTCGTTCTTGCCCTTGCCCTTGCCGCCCCGGTACGAGGTGAACGCGTACGCACCGAGCAGCGCGCCCTCGGCGACCGCGGCAGCGGACTCCAGGTCGGGCAGCGGCAGCGCGAACGCGGCCTTCTTGACGCCGGTCAGCGCGCGGGCCGCGGTGCCGGCGGCACGGCGGAGCACCTCGGCGTCGAAGCCGTCGTCCCCCTTCGGGGTGTCCCCGAGGCCGACCGCGAGCACGACCGGGGCCTTGATCCCGGACGCGGACGGCAGCTTGGTGGCCTCGCCCTCGGCACCGGAGGCGCCGAGGGTTTCCAGGACGGCGGCCAGCTTGCCGTCGAACGCCTTGTCGATGGCCTCGGCGCCCGGCGCGACGACGGGGCCCTTGGCGCCCTTCGCCACACCGACGACGACGGCGTCCGCACGCAGTGTGGTCGCACTCGACGTGCTGAGAGTCAGAGCAGTCACGGTGGTGGTGTCTCTCTTCCGTTGAAGTAGGGGGCCGTTGGGTGGGCCGGCCGTGCCGTGGGCATCGTATGCGCCGGTCCGCTGCGGGGGCACGGCCCGGTGCAGTGGTCCTAGCGGCCATCGCGAGCCTAACTCGCGCTGTACGGGGCGTGTTCTGCGCGTACCGCCCTGACCAGGTCGATGTGGCCAGCGGGACGGGGGAGGGCGCCGCTCCCGCCGGGTGGACCGGCGCCCATCTGGGGGCCGGCGCCCGGTCGTTGGCCCGGCGCGTCGCCGCCCGGCGGGGGCTGTCTCTTATAAACATCTGACGCTGCCGCCGATACTCCATGTGTAGATGTCGGTGGTGGGCGTATCATTAAAAAAAAAGGGGGGGGGGGGGGGGGGGGCCTCCCCCCCCCCCCCCCCCGGCCCGGCCCCCCCCCCCGCGGGGGCCGCCGCGGGGGGGGGGGGGCCCCCCCCCCCCCCCGACGTAGTACCGCTGGCCAGCGGACCGCAGCCCCGCGTCGTACGCCACCCAGCCGGTGAGATGCGAGGTCCGGGCTGCCAGGGCGTACAGGCGGACCCGGACGTCGTCTGTGTACCGGCCGCCGCTGAGCAGGCCCGTGACCAGGGAAAGATCGCCTCGGGCCTGTTCCAGGAGCCGGGCACCCCCCAACTGATCATCAAGGGTGCGAAGTGTGCTGACGCGCTGCTCGATCGTCGAGACCATCACGTCGGTGACGCGGTCGCCGTTGATTGCCGAGGCGAACGCGGAGGGTGCCTCGACCCAGCTCGACGCGAACCCCGTCAAGGCAGCACCGGTGATGGTGAGAAAGCCTCGTCGATCCAACCGTCCACTCCCCACAAGATCGGCCAGCGCCTCGACGGTGCCGGCCTCGGTCCAAGGCACGGTGAGTCCCGTCACCTCCCAGACCGGAAGCCACCGAGGCCAGCCCTCCGCTTGCGTCCGTTCGTACGGAACGGACAGCAGCTCGCCGAGCACGCGCTGAGCGTCCGCGTCCGGTTCCTGACCCTGCTCCCACTTCCAGACGGTCGTGCGATTCGCCGCCAGGGGGATGTCGAGCAGCTTGCCACGCGCCTGCATGAGGCGGGCGAACTCGGCCTTCCTCCATCCGCGCGACTGACGGACGAAGGTCAAAGGGTGGACAGCTAAGGACTCACCGGGCACGTCATCACTCCTGTCCTATCCCAACAGGGCGGCTGGACAATACATTCCACCCCTGTTTACGAGGGTGGCGCCCCCTGGAGAAACCCCCCAGAAACGTTCCGCACCCGAGGGGCCTGGCCGTTGACTGGACCTCAGTCGTCCTCGGACCGAGCTCGCAACTTCGCCCCCGGACGGACATCAGATCGACGGCCTCGCTCGCGTTCCTGTCCTGGCAGAGCCGCCTTCCCACTCTGTGGAGGCATCCATCATGTCCTCGCCAAAGCACTGCCCTCGCTGCGGCTGCTGCTGAGCGGGAGGCCCGTCCCGCTGGACCGGGCGGTCTCCGTCGCCGGGTCCGAAGCGATGGAGGTCGCCGAGATCCTGGTGAAGGAGGAGCTGTGCGCGGTCCTTGCCCCCGAGTTGTCCTCGGGCTACACCGGTCTCGTCACGAACGCCCCCTCCTGACCGGGGCGCTGGATCTCGGCGTCACCTCGGTCGACACGAGCGCCAACTACTTCGGATTCCGCTCGCACACCGTCCTGGCGCGGACGGCCGGCGACCTTCTGCCCAGGCTCATGGTCTCCACGAAGGTGGGCTGCTTCCCCGGACGGGAACGCGCCGAGCGCTCCCTGGACCCCGTGCGGCTGTACGAGGCCGTGGAACACGCCGCCCGCGATCTCGGACGGGAGCCCGACCTGGTGTTCCTGTACAACCCGGAGCACTCCCTCGGCGACGCCTCCGCCCATGGTCGGGGCACGCTGGCGCAGGCGTGCGCCGCGCTGGACGACGCTACGTCGAAGGGGCTGTGCGGTGCCTGGGGCGTTGCCTCCTGGGATCCGTTCCCGCTGGTCGGCTTCGTCGATCTGACGACGCCGAAACCGTCGATACTCATGGCGCGAGCCGGGCTGCTGGTCGGTACCAGAACGCTCGAAGCCGCCGAAGCCCTCGCGGTGCCCTGGGACCTCGACCGCAGTCGGTTATGGGGCATGAGCCCCTTCGGCGGTAGCGCGGCGGATCCGGTATGGGATCGGATCGACCCCCGGGTCTTTCTTCGGGGCGGTGACGGATTCTCCCGTGTCCAGGCGGCCTTTCGGACCTCGTACTGCCTCCCGGGTGTCGGGACCATGGCCGTGGGTACGAACGATGCGGCTCATCTGGGCGAACTACTCGATGCCCTGGCCGCCGAGCCCGATGAGCAGACGATCCACGAGTACCGCACCCTCCTCCGAGAGCGGTCGATGGGCCAGCCGGTCTGAAGCTCCGAGATGATCTGCCGTGCCCTGTGCCGGGCGGGTTCGATCCGGGGGTCCTGCGGGTGCGCGTCCGGTCCGAGGATCTTGGCGCATACGAAGAGCGTCATCAGCTTGCCGTCCCGGCTCTCGAAGTCGTGCCTCCGCTCGCGTCGTACGCGGTCGGTCAGAGCGGGGACGGCGAGCGAGGCGGCCCAGAGGGTCGCGGAGTCGAGGCCCCGGGGGGCGTTTCCCCAGTCCTCCCAGTCGAAGAGGGAGAAGGTCGGCGCGCTCATGTTGGCCCAGTTCAGGTCGGCGTGGGCCGGAACCCACCGCTCGACGGTCGTGTCGATCACCTCGGGGAACACGCCCCGGATCGACCCGCTGACCAGCTCCTGTGTGATCGTGACGGTGTCCGGAGTGGCTACGCGCTTGGTCGTGTTCCGTGCGAGCGCGTCCAGTGAAGAACCGAAGTCCCGCCACCACTCCTCCGACAGCGTCGGCTCCTCCGCCAGGACGGCGGTCCCGATCGGCGTACCGGGAAGAAGGTCGGACTCGTCCGCCCGCCACATCACCGGCTCGTCCGCGTCCTGCCAGACCACACACCCCCGCCACGCGGGCTGGGCGACGCCCTCAAGGCGCGCTGCGCTCTCCGTACCGTTCCACCCCTGGTCGGTGATTCTGTCGAGCGGCCGACGTTCCACCCGTACCCAGGTGTCGCGGTCGGTCCGTGCGCCGACGGATCGGCGTTTGCGTACCACCGTGCTCGGGTCCAGTCGGGTCTGAAGGGACCGCTCGACGCGGTCAAGAACCTTGTCGACCGGCTCGACTCGGAGGTCGACAGAGCGGACAGCGGAGACCGAGTGCGTCATGCGGGGACCGTAGCAGCGGGCCTCGGTGCCACGGGGGCATCTGAGCCAAGAGGGGCGAGCGGTTACCTGATGCCTACGGTGTGACCCGGTACAGCGACGGCTCCCTCGGATGGAGTGAAGGAAGCTGTCAACGGTCGGCCTATCGGCGTGGACTGGGAAGCTTTGTCGGGCTCAACAACGTCGCGGCGACGGGCTCGTTCTGGGGCACGGCCATCGGCCTCGCAGCCCTGGTCGAGCGTGCCTGAGCGGCCAGGGCGCGGCCGGCCGCTACAAGGTCGCGCCCGCCCAAGGATGACAGCTACCGCACCATCGACGCGATGGACTGGCCGTCCACCCTGGTCATCAACCACATCGCCCGGACGAAGCCGACCCCCTGCCCCTGCCACGGCAGGACGTACGTTTTCCGAGGCCAGGGAACGGCCCGTACCGGAGGCCACCAGGGCGCGAAGCTTGTCGACGTCGCACGCCGTGCCGGGGTGTCTACGGGGACAGTGTCCAACGTCCTCCACCACCCCGACCGTGTACGGGAGGACACCCGCGTCCGTATCGAGCAGGCGATCACCGACCTCGGATTCGTGCGCGGCGGCATGACCACCGAGCACGCGGCCCACTGGCGCAGGAACGGTTTCGCGACCTGGCTGTTCTCCCCGGCGGTCTCCGGCTGGTACCCGAAGAAGGCGCCCCAGGAGGCCCGTGCGGTGCCGATTCTCGGCGAGCCGTGGCCCAGCACTCGGACGCGGCGCGAGTTAGCGGGCCGACGTCTGCTGGCTGCCCATCGCCAAGGGCCTTACGCCTCACGGCCTGCGCCACACCCACCGGACGACGATGGTGGAGGACCTCGGCACGGAGAAGGTCCTCATGGACGAACGCATGGACCACATCGACGGATCCGTCTCGGCGCGCTATGCCCACGTCACCCGTGGCATGCGCAAGCGCCTCATAGTCGGACTGACCGAGCAATGGGAGGTGGCGCTCGACGCCCGTCTGGCGATGTACCCCACGTCACCGGTGCGCGTCCTCAACGAGCTTCTGAAAGCGCGCAGGCTCGCTCTCCACGGCATTGCCTAGGCGCGGTTGGGCCTCTGCTGCCGGACGGGTTGAGTCCGGCGGCAGAGCCCCGCGTCACGCCCCTGCCCTACTTCCGGGCACTGGCGCCTCGTTCCAAGGGCCCGGCGGCGATAAGGGCGATTCCTGTCTCCTCGTAGCCGGTCAGGGAGAGGACCACACCGGCGGTGCAGCAGGCTGCGGACAACCCGACGGTGACCCAGGCGAGGACGTTCTGTGAGCGTGTGCGCTCCGCGGGGGTCTCGTCCGGCGTGTGCGGCTCGGTCGGCGTTCCGTGCGGCTGCGGGTCATCCGGGTAGCCGTTCGTAATGGGCATGGCAAACCTTTTGTCTCTCAGGCGTGCGGCAGCACGCGGTGAATGGGTGAAGGCACCTTGGATCGGCGGGGAGTTAGCCGCGCAAGTCAGCTCGTCGTGTCCGGTGGCGCCCACGGACACGGGGGAGACGGCACCGCGCAGGGAGTCGATTCGAGTTCTCACGAATTTGCCGACAGCCGCTGTGGTGCCTCTCCAGCATGCGCTGTTCGCCGCCCCATTCACGGCTTCTGACCTGCGGCTTTACGAGTTCGAGCTCTTGAATGAGTCGCGTGATGCCGTCACGGGCTCGGATTCTCGCGACCGCTTGAAGCGGCCCGATCCCGCTACGGCCATCGGCCGTACACCGCTGCCCCGTGCACGTCCCCGTCTTTCGCCCCACACATGCCTGGGGATAAGCCGCGCAACCGGCATCACCAGGTAGTTCGGCTTCCTCGGCCATCGCCGAGGCTAAGGTCAGCTTGCTGAGGAAGGGCGTTCCCGGCCTGGACTCCATGAGCACCGCCGTGACGGACGGGGAGTAGCACCGACGCCAACTACCACGTCGATATCTCGACGCGCTGCGCCCACGTCGCTTCCGGCACAGGCAAGCTCCTCATGCTCGACCTAGCCCAGCCGTGGAAGACGACGCTCGACGTCCGCCTGGCGATAGGTCGGGCCTCTCCAGTGCGCGTACTCGGCGAACGCCCGTGTGCACGCCGGGAGTCACGCATGCCTGTAGAGCACTGGTGCCTCGGTGGAGCAGCGTCAACCTTGTGCGGTCAGCTCGCTCTGGCCATTAGGGCGAATGCCCAGTGGTGGGGCCCACAGAGCTGGCTCAATGGGCACATGGAGACTGGTGAACACTGGGCATACCGCGCGAGGCCGAAGGATCTGGGTAGCGAGGTTCGACAGGTTGAGGTCGTTCGGGTGGGCGGCCCTGGCAGGTCTGGCTGGATCCACGTGCGGTTCCTCGAAGGTGATGCGGCTGGCTTGCAGGAGTGGGTCAGTTCCGGGTCTCTCGTAGCACCGTGGGCAGATGTCGATACGTTCCGCGCGGACGACGCGGCGGAGCTGGCGCTGGCCGAGTCCTCCCGTCACGTCCGGGGCAGCACGGATTTTGAGGCTGCGCGCATGATCCTCGGCTTCGTCCGTCCGAAGAACAAGCTGCGCCTGCGCCGAACGGTGGCGGGCGCAGGGATTCTGGAGCTGAGCCGCCTCGATGAGACCGCGCCGCTCATCGACATGGATGCTGCCGAACTCCGCGACGACGCCATGGTGCACGAGAACCGCCACGGCATGTGCCTGGCCGGGTGGCCGGTCACCGAGCGCGTCGCCCGCCACATGGCTGCCCGCCTCGCCGACGAGATCCTTCCGGAGGTGGATCGCAAGCAGCAGGACATCGAGCAGGAGCGTTTCCAGTCTTCCTGGTACTCCTACAGTCGGCGGCACGAGCACAAGTTGGACGCGGAGGCGGCCGTCCTGCGAACCGTCCGGGCGTGGTGCGGCCAGGACAAGGCTGACCGCTACGACGAGTTGGTCGCCCTGCGCGCCGAGGTCATTCGGCTCGGAGAGCTGGTCGAGAAGGCGGTCAAGGCGCTCCGCGACCGCGGCCATGGCGTCATTGCCTCCACCATTGAGCGCGACCTTGGCGTCCATATCTCCAGCCTTGATCCTGACGTGCGTCGATGAGCCCGCGCCACGGATCTGGTTCCGGTTTGGGCGGCACCGGCTGTGTAGCGGGCTTCTTCTCCTTCTCCGGCCGGTGCGGATGCCAGCCGTCGAGGAACGGCCGCAGTTGATCTCCCGTCGGCTCCGCGTGGAAGTTGAGGAAAGCCAGTCCCCTGCCGCTCAGGGTGGGATCGAGCCGGTCCGCCTCCGCCTTCCCCCAAGCCGACCACTCGCGCAGTCTCTCGGCTTCGAGGGCGTCACGCGACGCGGCGGCGGCTTCATCCAGAGCGGCACAGAACGTCCGGATCTCCCCTGCAACCTGCCACTGCTCAAGGGCCGTGCCGAAGCGCTCGGCCCGCACCGCGTGAATCGCCTTGGTCGAAGCCACGCCAACGGCTGCCTCCCACTCCCGGTGCTCACGCTCCTCCCGCTCCGCTTCCAAGCGTCGACGCTCGACCTCCTGCCGCTCCTGCTCCTCTCGCAGGCGCTGCTGCTCCGCCTCACGTTCCAGTCGAGCCCGCTCCTGCTCCTCCGCGCGCGCCTTCAACGCCCGGAAGACTGAACCGATCTGGTCCTCCAACGCCTTCTTGGCCGTGTCGGCCCAGTCCTTCTTCCAGCCGTAGCTGTAGCCCGACTGCTGGCTGACTAGCAGCTCTAGTTCGCCAGACGGCTCGGACTTCTGGGCGGGGGTGACACGTTGCCAGTCGTACGTACGACGGCCCTCCTGCTTGGGGACGTACCGGACCGGCTTCTGCCGTTCGCTGAAGCTGACCTCGTACGTCCTGCCGTGGACGGTCAGCAGCGGCCTCGGCTGCCTGCGCTTCTTCGACACCGCGATATCGCCGTGCCGTGCGAGGGCCTGCTCGGCGAGGAGCCGAAGCAGCGAGAGCACCCGGGGAAGAACCTCTTCCGAGATCTCAAAGGCGCTGTGGTCCGCGGTGACCGCGGCGATCACGTCCTCGATGTCGGTGATCACACGGCTGCGCGCCAGTCGGATTCGGTTCCACTCGGTCTCATCCTCGCCGGTCACCCTGAGCAGACCGAGGAAGAAGTCTCCCTTCGCCCGACCGCTGTACTTCAGGTGGTACCCGTCCGGAGCGCATTGCCGTGCTGCGTCGAACGCCCTGCGGTAGCTGGCCCGCTGCTCGTCGCTGGGGTTCGGGATCCGGAGGAACCGCCCGGCCTGCTGTACCTCCGCGATCAAAGCCGCTCCGACTTCCGCCGGTGACGGCTGCGAAGTCTTGGCGGCGCGCTTCGGCGCTGGCTTCGTCGTGGACGGGGCTGCGGCTTGCTTCTGTGGTGGCGGTACAGGTCGTGTCCGTTGACCAGAACCCGTTGACCGCTGCTTGCGCTGAGCTGGTTCCGGCCGGTCCGGGTGGTGGCCGTGCTCCAGGTAGAAGCGTCCCGCGTCAGTGATCTCCGCCTGCCACTTCCCATTCTGCTTGGGCATGGTGATCAGGCGCCGCTCCTTGAGCGCCCGGGCGGTGAGAGCGAGTTCGGGGCTGTCCGACGTGACGGGGTCGGCTCCGCCCTGGATACGGGTAAGGAGCGCGAGCTGCCGGTCATTTAACGGGGACCATCGGTGCATGTCGATCGTCGTACCGTCTGTGGTCGCCCCGGCACAAGTCCTGCGGAGTGGTCCCTCCGGCGCGCTCGTGTATTGACGTCCTTTCCCACTCGCTGGGATCCGGCAACATCGAGGCGGCATGCCCACGGGCTGACGCTAAGCGAAGTTTTCCTCTTGCACCACGTCAGCGATCTGCTGTGCGATCTCCTCGATGGAGTAGTCGCTGGTAGCCATCGCCACCTTGTCTGCGAGGGAGGGGCTGTAGCGCCGGACGTCTTCGACACTCAGGTTGTGCCAGATCGGCAGGAGCGACTGCTCCCCGGCCACGTTACGGGTGACGAGCCCGTCGAGTTCGTGGTTGGTCCAACCCTTGGCGAAGAAGGGGTCCGAGAGCACGACGACGCCGAATCGGCTTGCCCTGATCCCTTCATCGATCTTGCGGCGGAGGCTGTGGCCGATCCGCATTTGGGCTTCGTCGAGCCAGACAGTCACACCCAGCTTGGTAAGTGCGTCCCGAAGGGGGCGAGCGACAGACCCTTTGTCCTCGGACGCGTGGGAGATGAAGACGTCCCAGGTCTGGCCTTCAAGCACATCGCCAGCAGGCTCCTCCGGTTCATGGACTGCGACGGAGCGGGCTGGGCTGCCCTGCGGTTCGCGGGCTGGGGGCAGGAAGCCCCGGGGAGGTAGCTGGACCTGGATGGATGCTGCGATGCGGCCGGAGTAGCCGCCGAGGTCGATGGCCGCGACCCAGTGTCCGCTACTTGGGATGGTGATCTGGTGAGGCGAGCGGCTGACACGGCCACCCAGGTACCGGTGCCTCTTTCCCAACCTGTACTTGCTGTACTCACTGCGCGTCATCACCTGGACGTTGGCTTGGTTGCGCAATGTGACGATGACCGTGGAACCTCTCTTGAGGTTGCCGAGGTCTTTGTAGAGGTGGTCCATGGGTGCTCCCGGGGGACGTGCTGCCAAGCACGTCTCAGGGTAAGGACCGCCACTGACAATCGGAGGGTGACGACATCTGAAGCGGAGTGGAGGCCCCCCGTCCGCTGGACGCTCATCTCGCGCTTGGCATGAGTTCTTCTTGGGGGTACTCGTGGGAGCCGTGCGGGAGCCGTGCCCTGAAGTCGGCTCCCAAAACGGGGCCGCAAGCAAATCAGGCCCGGCACTGATCTCTCAGCACCGGGCCTGCCCTACTGTTCCTTCAGTCGGGGTGGCGGGATTTGAACCCACGACCTCTTCGTCCCGAACGAAGCGCGCTGCCAAGCTGCGCTACACCCCGAAGCAACGAGCTCTACTTTAGCGGACTGGTCGCCGTAGACGAAATCCGGTTCCCACCCTGCATCCGCGCGGCCGACCTGGGGCGGAGCCACGGCGCGCAGCACGGGTGGGACTGGGTGGGGACTGGGGGGGAGTGGGGCGCCCAGCGGAGGCAGCTCGCCCCACCTCGCCCAGCCCCCGCACGCCCGGCCCAACCACTCCGGCCCCCACCCGCCCCAGGCCACTCACCCCAGGCCACCCAGCCCCACTCCCTGCACGCGCCACCCCAAGACCCCCAGCACCACCCCCTGGCACGCGCCCCCAAGGCACCCACACGCGCCAGCCCCGCCCGCCCCCACACACCCAAGCCCGGCCCCACCACAGCCACAGCCAACCCTGTCGGCGCCGCGTTGCGGGTGGGTGTCCCGGGTGGGTGCCCCCGGGTGGGTGTCGAGGCTGCGGGCGCACAGCCAGCAGCCGACCCGGGACAGGGAACGGAACCCTCCCCCAAAGCGCGGCGCCAGCCAACCAACCGGCCAACCAGCCAGCCAGCCGGCTACGTGAGGCGGATCACAGCCCTAGCCACCGGCCTCGGCCCGCGGCGAGGCCGATCGCCCAAGCCGGCCGCCGCCCCCTCATCGAAAGCCGCCGAGCCCCCGCAGCCACCAAAAAGCACCAACCCCGGCAGCCCCGGCCACCCCGAGGCGGGACCCACCCCGCCCGCCGCTCCCCTCCCCCTCACCCCTCCCGGGCGACAAGCGTCAGAAGCGTCGCTTCCGGTGGGCACGCGAAGCGGAAGGGGGTGTAGCGGTTGGCGCCGCAGCCTGCGGAGACGTGGAGGTAGGCGCGGTTGCCTCCGGCCCGGTGGGTGGAGAGGCCCTTGACCCGGTCCGTATCGAGGTCGCAGTTGGTGACCAGGGCGCCGTAGAAGGGGATGCAGACCTGGCCGCCGTGGGTGTGGCCGGCCAGGATCAGCGGGTAGCCGTCGGCGGCGAAGGCGTCCAGGCTGCGCAGGTACGGCGCGTGGACTATCGCCAGGGACAGGTCCGCGTCCTGCTCCGGGCCGCCGGCCACCTTCGCGTACCGGTCCCGCTTGATGTGTGGGTCGTCCAGGCCGGTGAGCGCGATCTCCACGCCGTCCAGCTTCAGCCGGCCCCGGGTGTTGGACAGGCCGACCCAGCCCGCCGCGTCGAACGTGTCCCGCAGGTCCTCCCACGGGTTGTGGATGGCGCCCACGACCGGCGGGTTCCCGTTCAGGCCGTGTCGGCCGCTGGCCTTCTCCAGCAGGTAGCGGGCCGGGTTGCGCAGCCGCGGGCCGTAGTAGTCGTTGGAGCCGAAGACGTACGTACCGGGGAGTTCGAGCAGCGGGCCGAGCGCGTCCAGCACCTCGGGGACGGCCTCCGGGTCGGAGAGGTTGTCGCCGGTGTTGACCACGAAGTCCGGGCGCAGCCCGGCGAGCGACTGGAGCCAGCGCTGCTTCTTCCGCTGGCCGCGCACCATGTGAATGTCGGAGACCTGGAGCACCCGGAGCGGTTCCATGCCCGGTGGCAGCACCGGGACGCTCACGCGTCGGAGCCGGAACGAGCGGGCTTCGATGCCCACCGAATAGACGAGGCCGGCCGCGCCGACTGCCGTGATTCCAGCGGTGATTCCGAGAGGTACTCCGTATCGCGCACGCATGCGCCCATGGTCGCAGAACCCGCGGCACCTCAAAATCACGGGGCGTCCCGCCGGGAAATCACGGGGCGTTCCGCCGGGGCCCCTGGCAGACTCGACGGCATGACCACGCTCAAGACCAGGCTTCAGAACGACCTCACCACGGCCATCAAGGCCCGCGACGAGCTGCGCTCCTCCACGCTGCGGCTCACCATCACGGCCATCACCAAGGAAGAGGTGGCGGGCGACACCGCGCGCGAGCTCTCCGATGCCGAGGTGGAGAAGATCATCGCGCGTGAGGCGAAGAAGCGGCGCGAGGCGGCCGACGCGTTCGCCGACGGCGGTCGTGCGGAGTCGGCCGAGCGGGAGCGGGCCGAGGGCGAGGTGCTCGCCGCGTACCTGCCCAAGCAGCTCACCGACGACGAGCTGGACACCCTGGTGGCCGAGGCCGTCGCGGAGGCGAAGGCCGGCGGCGCGGAGGGGCCGCGCGCGATGGGCGCCGTCATGAAGATCGTGAACCCCAAGGTCGCGGGCCGCGCCGAGGGCGGCCGGGTCGCCGCCACGGTCAAGCGCCTGCTCGCCGGCTGACCCCGCACCGCCGCTGCAACCCGTCCCGCCGCCGGGGCCTCGGCGCCGGGGATGAGCCCGGCTGCGGCTGGGTTGGTGGGGATCACCGGGTCGGTGGGGGCCGCGGCCGTGCGGCCGTGTCGTGGGCGGCCCGCCTGCCGTGCGCGGGGCCGATCCCGTACGAGCAGGGGCCCGTCCCGTACGAGGATCTCGCCCGCCACCACCTCGCGCAGACGGGCCGGCCGGCCCGCTAGTCCACGCCGGGCCAGTCGCCCCGGCCGCCCCCGTTGCCGCGACCGCCGCCGTTGCCCCGGCCGTTGTCGCGGCCGTCGTTCCAGCCGCCGTCGGTGCCGCCGATGAAGTCCGGCGGGATGCTGATGTCGGGCCACGGGTCCTCGCCGTCGCCCCGGCCGGGGCGCTGCGGCTTCTTGGGCTTGCGCGGCTTGTCGTCGTCGCCGTCGCCCGGCTTGTCCTTGTCCTTCTTCTTGTCCGGGTCGTCGATCTTCACGGTGGTGAATCCGGGCGCCGGCTTGCCCTCCAGGGCGCCGGTCATGGCGTCCTTCCAGATCGGGCCGGGGGTGTCGGCGCCGAACACCTTCTCGTGGTAGACGCCGCCGATGGTGATGTTCTCCATCTCTACGTCGCGCTCGCCGGGGCCGCCGACCCACACCGCGCCGGCCAGGTTCGGGGTGTAGCCGACGAACCAGGCGGCCTTGCGGCCGTCCGTCGTACCCGTCTTGCCCGCGCTGGCCCGGCTGGCGAGGCCGGCCTTCTTGCCGGTGCCGTCCTCGACCACGCCGCGCAGCAGCGTGTTGATGGTGTCGGCGGTCTTCACCGACATGGCCCGCGAGCACGTCGACTCCGGCACCTTCAGCTTCTTGCCGCCGGGGCCGGTGATCGAGTCGATGAAGACCGGCGAGCAGTAGGTGCCGCGGTTGGCGAAGGTGGCGTACGCGTTGGCCATGGTCAGCGGGGACATGCCCTCACTGCCGAGGGTGATGGACGGCACCTGCTTGAGCTTCTCGCCGTTCGCCGGGCGCACGCCCATCTTGTCGGCCAGTTCGGTGACCGGGCAGACGCCGATGTCGCTGATCAACTGCACGAAGTAGGTGTTGACCGACTTCGCGGTGGCCTCCGGCATCCGGTACGGGCCGACCTCGCTGCGGTTCTCGTTCTGCACCGTCTCCTGGTCCCCGGCGTTGCTCCAACTGCCGTTGCAGAGGGAGACGGGGCTCGGGTACTTCATCCGGTACGGCGATGAGTACCGCTGGATGGGGGACTTCCCCTTCTCCAGGGCGGCTGCCGCGGTGATGGGCTTGAACGTCGAACCGGTCTGGAAGCCGAAGTTCGAGCCGCCCATCCGCCGGTCGGCCGACAGGTTGATCTGGGTCTCGTTGTCGCCGAACCCGTACGGCCGCGACTGGCCCATGCCGATCACCCGGCCGGTGCCCGGCTCGACCAGGGTGACGGCGGTGGCGACCGAGTCGGTCTGGTAGACGTGCTGGCGGATCGACTGCTGCACCGCGGTCTGCGCCTGCGGTTCGAGCGTCGTACGGATCGTCAGACCGCCCTGGTTCCAGCGCTTGGCGCGGTCTTTCGAGGTCTTGCCGAAGAGCGGGTCGGTGAGGAAGACCTGGCGCACGTAGTCGCAGAAGAAGCCGGCGCCGCGGACGGCGGTGATGCAGCCGTTCTTGGGGCGGCTGACCTTCAGGCCGAGCGGCTTCTTACGGGCGGCTGCGGCCTGCGCCGGGGTGATGTTCTTGACGTCGGCCATCCTGCGCAACACGGTGTTGCGCCGCTCCAGCGCCTCGTCCGGGTTGTTGACCGGGTCGTAGCGGCTCGGCGACTGGACGAGGCCGGCGAGCAGCGCGGCCTGGTCCAGGGAGAGGTCCTTGGCGCTCTTGCTGAAGTAGCGCTGGGCCGCGGCCTCGACGCCGTACGCCTGCTGACCGAAGAACGTGATGTTCAGGTAGTTCTGGAGGATGCGCTTCTTGCCGAGTTCCTTCTCGACCTGGATCGCGTACTTCAGTTCCTTGATCTTGCGGCCGACGCTCTGTTCGGTGGCTGCGGCGAACTTGCCCGAGTCGTTGCCCGCCTCTTCGATGAAGACGTTCTTCACGTACTGCTGGGTGAGCGTGGACGCGCCCTCGGAGACGCCGCCGGACTGCGCGTTCTTGTTGACCGCGCGCAGCACGCCCTTGAGGTCGACCGCCCCGTGCTCGTAGAAGCGGGCGTCCTCGATGGCGACGATCGCCTGCTGCATGTACGGGGAGATGTGCGGGAGGTCCACCACGGTCCGGTCGCGCGAGTAGATCTTCGCGATCTCGTTGCCCTTGGCGTCCAGGACGGTGGTCCGCTCGCTGAGCGGGGGCGTCTTCATGTTGGCTGGTATTTCGTCGAAGCCCTCGACGGAACCCTTGGCCGCGAGGCCGATGACGCCCGCGGCCGGCAGGGCGAGGCCGGCCAGTACGGCTCCGGCGAGCACGCTGACACCGAGGAACTTCGCGGCCTGCTGGGTCGTGGTGAGACCGCCGCCGGAGCGCTTCTTTGCCATGGAGGCAGCCTACGTTCTCATTCGCCGGACAGGCGCCCACCTGTTCGCATACGCTGTTTCACGCCAGCCCCAGTCGTACGCTGCCGCAACACCTCAGCCGTCACTCCTGTGAGTGATGAGACCTGTCCGCATTGCCGCATCTATCGGCAGATGCCCCTATTTGCCATGGGGGACCTGTACCGCATTGCCGGAAAAGACGGTAATGCCGTCAGCTCACTCCGTTGGGTGATCTGCCGCGTACGCATAGTCCGTTCGGGCCATTCAAGATTGGGCCCGCAGGGGGTGTTGCGCCCTGCCTGCCTTCCGTAACGTCCTCAACTGGCGACGGTGAATATGCCGTTTGTCGCCGTGGGGGAGCCTCAATTCGGGAGAGGACGGCGCCAGCATGGGCTGGGTAACCGACTGGAGTGCGCAGGCAGCCTGCCGCACTACCGATCCGGATGAACTTTTCGTACAAGGTGCAGCACAGAACAGGGCCAAGGCGGTCTGCACCGGCTGCCCCGTGCGCACCGAGTGCCTCGCGGACGCCCTGGACAACCGCGTCGAGTTCGGCGTGTGGGGTGGGATGACCGAGCGGGAGCGGCGAGCGCTGTTACGCCGACGACCGACGGTCACCTCCTGGCGCAGATTGCTGGAGACCGCACGCACGGAGTACGAGCGCGGTACGGGCATCCTGCCCGTCGGGCTCGACGAGGACGAGTACGACCCCTTCGACAACGACTACGCCGCGGTCGGTTAGCGAAACGCCCGCCGACGGGCCGTTCCGCTTTCCCGGTGCAGGCGCCCACTGCCGGGCGCCACTGGGCCGACCCCGGATTCCGGATACCGATGCGGGCCGCGTGCTGACGTGGTCCGCCGCGGTGGTGGTGCGCGTGGTGCCGGTGCGGTGGTGCCGGTGCGTGGTCGCAGCGCCCGGCATGTCCGGTCGGCGTGCCGTCCGGCCTCCGCGCTGCGTCCGGCGTCAGCACCGTACGGGGCTCGTGTTGTCATGAACCTCGCGCCTCGCGTCGCCGTGGTCCCCGGCCCCGCGCCCCGTGTCGTGTCCTGCGTCCATCGGCCGCGTCGCCGGGCGTCCGGCCTCGCCCGGTGTCCGACCTCGTACGACGTCCCTACCGTCGGCGTCCCCGTATCGTCGCTGTTCCTGCACCACCGCCATCCCCGCGCCGCTGCCGTCCCCGTACCGTGGGCGTCCGCGCACCGCGGGCATCCGTGTCGTACGACCTCTCCGCGCCCGTCCGCTGGCGTGTCGTCGTGTTGCTCCCCCATGACGGCGCCGCAGTGGAGGGGCGCTTCTGCATGCATGGTGTGGGTGGTGTGACGTGAGGGGCGGTGGGGCAGCTCTGCGAGGCCGCTGCCGCGGGATCAGCTCTGCGCGGCCGGCCCTGCTCGATGCGGGCCGGCCCTGCTCGGTCAGCCCTGCTGGGTGGCGAGGCGTTCGCCCACCGCGCGCAGCCCCGACAGGTCGTGGACGTCGCCGGGCAGCGCCGCGACCTCGGCCACCGGGACCTCCGGGTGCAGGGCCGTGAAGCGGTCCCTGGTGCGCTGTTCGCGGGCGAGCAGGGACATCCGCTCGGCGTGCAGCAGCAGGAGCCCCGCGGCCAACTCGTGGACGTCGGCGTCGCCGGCTGCTTCGGACCCGTCGGCGGTCCCGTCCACCGAGGTCTCCGGGGGAGTGGCGGCCTCGGTGTCGGTGGCCGGGTGGGTGCCGGGCTCCGGTGTCGCGCCGGGCGACGTACTGGCTGGTGTGGGAGGTGTAGCGGTGGCGTGCGGCCCCTCGTCGTGAGCGAGTGCATCGGTGGGGTCGGTGCGCTCTGCCGTGTCGTACGGGATGCGGGTGGTGGGCTGGGAAGGACTGTCTTCCCCTTGCCCGGTGGGCCGATCGATAATGCCGTCGGCGGTCAGATTTTCCTTTGAGTTGACCGGGGTTCCGGCTGCCGTGCCCGGGGTGACCGCCCCCTCGGCACTGCCGTCGGCCCCGCTGTCAGCCTCACCACCGGCGATGCCCTCGCCCACGATTTCCCCGCCTTCCGCGTCCCCGCCCGTCCGCTCCTCCCCCGCCGCGGCCTGCAAGCTCTCCGCGGCGGCCAGCGCCCGCGCGGCGGAGTGTTGGGCCGCGCCGCTGCCGTGCACCCGGTTCAGTACGAGGCCGGCCAGCGGCATCCGCTCGGCGGCCAGCCGCTCGACGAAGTACGCGGCCTCGCGCAGCGCGTCCCGCTCCGGCGCCGCCACCACGAGGAAGGCCGTGCCGGGGGCCTGGAGGAGTTGGTACGTGGCGTCGGCGCGGGTGCGGAAGCCGCCGAACATGGTGTCCATGGCCGCCGCGAACGTCTGCACGTCACGCAGCAGTTGGCCGCCGAGCAGCTTGCTCACGGTGCCGGTCATCATCGACATGCCGACATTGAGGAACTTCATGCCGGCCCGGCCGCCCACCTTCGCGGGCGCCATCAGCACCTTGATGAACTTGCCGTCGAGGAAGGAGCCGAGTCGCTTGGGCGCGTCCAGGAAGTCCAGCGCCGAGCGGCTGGGCGGGGTGTCCACGATGATCAGGTCCCACTCGTCGCGGGCCCGCAACTGGCCGAGCTTCTCCATCGCCATGTACTCCTGCGTGCCCGCGAAGCCGGCCGACAGGGACTGGTAGAAGGGGTTGCGCAGGATCGCGGCGGCGCGTTCGGCGTCCGCGTGCGTCTCGACGAACTCGTCGAAGGTGCGCTTCATGTCCAGCATCATGGCGTGCAGTTCGCCGCCGGCCGCGGCATCGATGCCCTTGACCTGGCGGGGAACGTTGTCAAGCGAGTCAATCCCCATGGACTGGGCGAGCCGGCGCGCCGGGTCGATGGTGAGCACGACGACCTTGCGGCCCCGCTCGGCGGCGCGTACGCCGAGGGCCGCCGCCGTCGTGGTCTTGCCGACCCCGCCCGCGCCGCAACACACCACGATCCGGGTCTGCGGGTCGTCGAGCACCGCATCGGCGTCCAGCCGTGGCGCCGGGTCCATCGTCATGCCGCCTCCTGCCCGTACGTACGCCTGACGCGCGGGTGCGCGCCGTACGCCGTGCTCGTGCCGTACGCCGTGCTCGTGCTGTTCTTCGTGCTGGTGCGGTGGGGCCGGTCGGGGCCGGGTGGCTGGTTCACGCCGCGTGACCGGTTCGGTGCCTGGACGGGTGCGGCCTGGGCTGGTCGGGGCGTCGGGTGGGGGGCGCTCACGCCAGCCACTGCTCTCGGAGGTCGGCCGCGAGGCGGTAGAGCCCGGCCAGGTCGACGCCCTCGGTGAGCTGCTCCAACTCATGGGTGGGCAGGCCGAGTCGGGCCAGTTCGGCGCGTTGGGCGCGCTCCAGGCCGACCCGCTCCGCGTGCTCGTGAGCCTGCTCGATGAGCGGCTCGACCAACTGCTCGGCCCGGCCGCCGGGGCGCGCCGAGCCCAGCCCGGCCGCGGCGAGCGCGCGGGCGATGCCGGCGCGCCCCTCGGTCGCGGCGAGGTCGACGGCGGTGGCGTCCAGGATCGCCGGCCGGACCATGTTGATGACCACGGCGCCGACGGCGAGGTCCTCGTCCCGCAGTTCGGCGATGCCGTCCACGGTCTCCTGGACCGGCATCTCCTCCAGCAGCGTCACCAGGTGTACGGCCGTCTCCGCCGATTTGAGGACCCGCATCACGGCCTGCGCCTGGTTGTGTATCGGGCCCACCCTGGCGAGCCCCGCGACCTCGTCGTTGACGTTGAGGAAGCGGGTGATGCGGCCGGTCGGTGGCGCGTCCATGACGACCGAGTCGTACGCGAACCGGCCGTCCTTGCCCTTGCGGCGGACCGCCTCGCACGCCTTGCCGGTCAGCAGCACGTCCCGCAGGCCGGGGGCGACCGTGGTGGCGAAGTCGATCGCGCCGAGCTTCTTCAGCGCCCGGCCCGCGCTGCCCATCTTGTAGAACATCTGGAGGTAGTCGAGCAGGGCGAGCTCGGGATCGATGGCGAGTGCGAACACCTCGCCGCCGCCCGGCGCGACCGCGATCTTGCGCTCCTCGTACGGCAGCGTCGCCGTCTCGAAGAGCTGGGCGATCCCCTGCCGGCCCTCCACCTCCACCAACAGCGTGCGCCGGCCGCCGGTGGCGAGGGCCAGCGCGAGTGCCGCGGCGACCGTGGTCTTGCCGGTGCCGCCCTTGCCACTAACGACATGGAGCCTGCTCACGTCTGTGAGCCTAACCAGTCCCCTTCCGGGCTACGCACGAGGCTCCCGGCCAAGGCATTACAGTCGCCCCATGACCAAGTGGGAATACTCGACCGTGCCGCTGCTCGTCCACGCGACCAAGCAGATTCTGGACACCTGGGGCGAGGACGGCTGGGAGCTCGTCCAGGTCGTCCCCGGCCCCAACCCCGAGCAGCTCGTGGCCTACCTCAAGCGCGAGAAGACCGCGTGAGCGCCGTCGAACAGCGGATCGCCGACCTCGGGCTGACGCTGCCCGAGGTGGCCGCGCCGCTGGCCGCGTACGTCCCGGCGGTGCGGACCGGCCCCTACGTCTACACCGCGGGCCAGCTCCCGCTGGTCGACGGCCAGCTCTCGGTGACCGGCAAGGTCGGCGCCGAGGTCACCCCGGACGAGGCCAAGGAGCAGGCCAGGCTGTGCGCGCTCAACGCGCTGGCGGCCGTCAAGTCGCAGATCGGCGACCTGGACCGGGTGGTCAGGGTCGTCAAGGTGGTCGGGTTCGTCGCCTCGGCGGCCGACTTCACCGGCCAGCCCGGCGTGCTCAACGGCGCGAGCGAGCTGCTGCGCGAGGTGCTCGGCGACGCGGGCGTGCATGCGCGCAGCGCGGTCGGCGTCGCGGTGCTGCCGCTGGACGCGCCGGTCGAGGTGGAGATTCAGGTCGAGGTCGCGGACGCGTAGCGCTGGCGCTTGGCGTTGGGGTCGCCTCTGGCGCTTGGCCTTGGCGCCGGCTCTGGCTCTGGCTCTGGCTCTGGCTCTGGCTCTGGCTCTGGCTCTGGCTTAAGGGTGTGCCCCGGCCGCGGGTGCGTGGGCGTACGTCGTCCGCGCCCGGGTGTGTTTCTGTTTCGTCCGTGGGGAACGGGCGCGTGGCCGTATCGGCTGCGCGCCCGTTCTGCGTCTGCTCTGCCTGTGGTGTGCGGCGGCGTGGTGGGATGGTCCCGTGAGCCGCGCCGTGGAAGACACCAACCGCCGCATGCTGCGGGCCAGGGACGCGATGGACCGGGCCTACGGGCAGCCGTTGGACGTGCCCGCGCTGGCCCGGATCGCCCATGTGTCGCCGGCGCACTTCGCGCGGGTCTTCCGGGCGACGTTCGGCGAGACCCCGCACCGCTACTTGCAGCGCCGTCGGGTGGAGCGGGCGATGTTCCTGCTGCGGGAGAGCGACCGCAGCGTGACGGACATCTGCTTCGCCGTCGGCTTCGGCAGCCCCGGCACCTTCAGCCGCACCTTCCGCGACATCGTCGGCACCTCGCCGCGCGACTACCGCAAGCGGGCGGTGGCCGCGGGCGTCCCGACGTGCTTCACGATGGCCTGGACCCGGCCGAGCAGCCCCTGAGCCCGGGCAGTCCCCGAGCCCGGGCAGCCGGGCGACGCTGTGATCGGGGCGGGCCGGCCATGCTGCGGCCGGGCGCTCCCGCGGCCGGGCACTCCCGCAGCCGGGCGGAGCCGACGCCTCGGCGGAGCCGACGCCCACCTCAGCAGTTTTGGATAAGTTTTCGGCCGCGCCGCTCAGTAGCGTGAGGGACATGTTCAACGCCATCACGCAATCGCAGATATACGTACTCGACCAGGACGAAGCCCTCGACTTCTACGTCGGCAAGCTCGGCCTTGAGGTCGCCGCCGATGTCGAACTCGGCTTCATGCGCTGGCTGACGGTCGCCGTTCCCGGCCACCCCGAGCGGCAGATCCTGCTGGAGAAGCCGGGCGCGCCGGCGATGTCGGAGGAGACCGCGGCGCAGGTGCGCGACCTGGTGACCAAGGGGGCGATGGGCGGCTGGCTCATCCTCACCACCGACGACTGTCGGGGCACGTACGAGAAGTTGCTGGCCCAGGGCGTGGAGTTCACCGAGGAGCCCACCGAGCGGCCGTACGGCACCGACTGCGGGCTGCGCGACCCGTTCGGCAACCGCATCCGCTTCACCCAGCCGGCCGGCTGAGCCCAGGACCAACCCACCGGCCACCGGACGAGCCGCCCGCCCCCGCGCGCCCCCGGGGCCGGGCCCCCCCCCCCCGCGGGGCCCGGCCCCCCCCCCCCCCCCCCCCCCCCCCCCCCCCCGCCCCCCGCCCCCCCCCCCCCCCGGGGGCCCGGGCCCCCCGCGGGGCCGACACGCACGACCGGGGGCGAGCGCCACGCCGTGGCCAGGCTCCACACGGGGCCGGGCCGCACGCCCGCTGCCGACCCCCGCACCACCGCACCACCGCACCACCGCACCACCGCCAGGCTTCACGCGGCCGTCACGGTCACCCCTCGAACATCTGCGTACCAGCGCATACCATCCGGCCCATGTCCCCTACGAATGGTCTGGAGCCCGGGGCGCCGAAGGCCGGGCCTGCCGAGGCCGGCGGTACGCCCGTACGGCAGGCTGCGCCGGCGGCGACCGGGGCCGCCCGGCCGAGCCCCGCACAGTGGTACCCACCGGAGTGGCCCGACCGCATCCGTGCGCTGACCGCCGGCGAACTGGAGCCGGCCGCTCCGCGCCGGGCCGCCACCGTCCTCCTGCTGCGGGACACCTCCGAAGGACCCGCCGTCTACATGCTGCGCCGCCGCGCCTCCATGGCCTTCGCCGGGGGCGCGTACGCGTATCCGGGCGGTTCGGTGGACGCCCGCGACGGGGAGCGCGACACCGGCTGGGCCGGGCCGTCGCGCGCCGAGTGGGCGCGGCGGCTCGGGCTCGGCACCGACGAGACCGCGGCGCAGGCGATCGTCTGCGCGGCGGTGCGCGAGACGTTCGAGGAGGCCGGCGTGTTGCTGGCCGGGCCGGACGCCGGGACCGTGGTGGCCGACACCACGGGCGATGACTGGGAGGCCGACCGGGCGGCGCTGGTCGACCGCGAACTGTCCTTCGCCGACTTCCTCGCCCGCCGCTCGCTGGTGCTCCGCTCCGACCTGCTCGGCGCGTGGGCGCGCTGGATCACCCCCGAGTTCGAGCCTCGCCGCTATGACACCTTCTTCTTCGTTGCCGCACTTCCCGCAGGTCAGCGCACCCGGAACGCCTCCACGGAGGCCGACCGCACGGTGTGGATCAGGCCGGCGGACGCCGCCGCCGGTTATGACCGGGGCGATCTGTTGATGATGCCGCCGACGATCACGACGCTGCGGGAACTCGCCCCGCACCGGGCGGCGGCCGGCGCGCGGGCCGCCGCGCCGGGCCGCGACCTGGCGCCGGTCCTGGCCCGCGCCACGCTGCGGGACGGGGAGATCGAGCTGAGCTGGCCGGGGCACGAGGAGTTCACCCGGCGCATCGATCCCACGCAGCCCACGCACCCCGTACGCCCCACACAACCTGCGCAGCCCGCGCAACCCGCGCAACCCACAGCCGTTTCCTCCCCTCCCGCAGCCACGGACGGAGCCAGCGCATGACGGACGCAGCAGCACTCCCGGGCCAGCCGCGCGGCGGTGTCATCGCCGGGCCGGCGACCGAACGGGCGCACTGCGTGCTCGCGCCCAACCCGTCGGCCATGACGCTCGACGGCACCAACACCTGGATCGTGGCCGAACCCGACTCCGACCGCGCCGTCGTCATCGACCCCGGGCCGCTGCACGAGGCGCACCTGGCCGACGTCATCGCGACCGTCGAGCGCGCCGGCCGCCGGGTCGCCCTCACGCTGCTCACCCACGGCCACCCGGACCACGCGGAGGGCGCCGCCCGGTTCGCCGAACTGACCGGCACCGCGGTACGCGCCCTCGACCCGGCGCTGCGCCTCGGCGACGAGGGCCTGGGCGCGGGCGACGTGGTCACCACCGGCGGCCTCGAACTCCGCGTGGTCCCCACCCCCGGCCCCACCTCCGACTCGCTCTCCTTCCATCTGCCGGCCGACGGGGCGGTCCTCACCGGCGACACGGTGCTGGGCCGCGGCACGACGATGGTGGCCCACCCCGACGGCCGACTCGGCGACTACCTGGACTCGCTGCGCCGGCTGCGCTCCCTCACGGTCGACGACGGCGTGCACACGGTCTTGCCCGGCCACGGCCCCGTACTGGCCGACGCCCGCGGCGCGATCGAGTTCTACCTGGCCCACCGCGCGAACCGGCTGGCCCAGGTGGAGACGGCCGTCGAGAACGGCCACCGCACCGCGTCCGAGGTGGTGGCCCACGTCTACGCCGACGTGGACCGCACCCTGTGGCCAGCGGCCGAACTCTCGGTCCGGGCCCAGCTTGAGTATTTGCGGGAGCGGGATTTGGTGTGAGGGGGGCCGGCGGGCCGGCCTTGTGGTCGGGGGCTCACTGATGGCCCCGACCTACGTCCTCCTCCTCCCGTCGGTTCGTCGCCTGGGGGTGGGGGTGTGGCGGATTACGCGTGGGGGCGGGCCGGTTACGTGGTGCCGGGGCCGTTGAAGGTGAGGCCGTTGAAGTCCCGCCCCTGCACGATCGGTCCGTGCTGCTCGCCGCCGCTGACGGTGTTACGGGTATCTCCGTCGCCGGTCTGCGCGGCCTGCGCCTGCTGGGTCCACTCCGCGAGCGAGAGCCGGAACTGCGGGTCGTCCTCCGCGCGCTGGTGCAGGGCCTGGAGCAGTGCGTGGGCCCGCTGGGCGTCCTCGGGTGCGGCGGCCAAGGCGGCCAACTCGTCCTCCCCCGTCGCCGGTACGGGGTCGCTCGTCCCGCTCTCGGGGCGCTGCCTGACCAGGGTGTGCAGTGCCTGCCATGCGTGCTGGCCGGCGGCGCCGGCCACGCCGCTGGCCATCGCGATGAGAATTTCCACCGATATCGGGTCCATCTTCGTCTCCCTCGGCAGTCTGTTTCCCGTTTCATGGTTCCAGATTGGCCGGATTTACGGGAGTCGAGAAAGCCGCCCCAGCATCAAGCGGAATTCGACTTCTCACATATCCGCGAGGGCGCCGCCCCTTCCGAGTCGCTTCCTCACCCGCCGGAACGACCCCATGACAGGCATCGGACACGTCGCCCAAAACAGACATGCGGCACCGAGACGCCAAAGGCGTATCGATGCCGCACTTCAGGACCCGTCAGGCCGTAACGCCTGGTACGGGAGCTCCACTCGCCGCGACGAAAGCGATACACGTGAAGGCGGCGAGGGCATGGAGCGTTCGAACTAGCACGTTACTTCTTTCTTCGTAGCAATGAGATGAAAAGAAACGTTTCAGGACCCGTCGGGCATGGCCTACTGGCGCCCTCGTTTCGTAATGAGCGTACCCCATTACATCCACGCCGAGCGACTCACACGGATAGCCTCCGCTAGGGGCCCAGCGCATTAACGCAGCTAACGGCGGCAGACCGCATCTGCTTTCTCCAGCGCCCGTGCCGGGAATACGCAGGGTTAGTTTATCTTTCCAGTTCCTGCGGAGTTCCCAAAAACTGCCGGAGGGCAGTCAACGCATTCGCGGCACGCTCGGCCTCGACCGGGGCTCCGATGCGCCGGCTCACCGACAGGCTCTCCTCCAGGTGCCCCACCGCCAGCTCCACCAGCCCCAGAAGCTGTTCAGTGCATGCCAAGTCGTACAGCACCTCTATCTCCTCACCAGCGGCCCGGATGCGGCGGGCCAGCATGAGCGCTTCGGTGTGGAGTTGCAGGGCTCTTTCCCCGTGCCCGGCTAGACGATGGGCAAGAGCGATGCTGTTGAGGGCTATCGCCTCCGAGCGTTGATCCCCGATCTCGCGCAGCACGGGCAGCGACTTCCGGCAGAGGGACAGCGCCTCGTCCGCCTCCCCCAACGAAACGAGGGTCCGGGCCAGATTCATCTGGACGACGGCGCGGTACCTTCTGCTTCCCGATCTCTCCACAATTTCGAGAACGTCCCGATAGGCGCGCTCAGCGGCCACTGGACGGCCGGCTTTACCGTGCAGTTCGGCTACATTGTTCAGGACTACGCATTTCCCCTGCGTATGCCCCATGGAATTGAAGGCAGCCAGCGCCTCCAGAAAGCATTCGAGCGACTCGTCAAGCTCCGCCATGTGGAGGTGCACGATGCCCAACATATTACGACTACGGGCGATCTGAAACGCATCCCCGGTCCTCAACATCGATTCCACAGAACGCTGCTGGAGCGCCTGGGACGAGGCATATTGGCCCGTCTGCCAGAGTGAAATGGAAAGCTGGTGCGCACTCTCCCCCTCAAGTTTCGCGTCCTTGAGGAATCGGGCGGACTCCAACGCCTCCCGAGCCACCGCAATGCTCTCCTCATACCGCGACCCGTGGTTGTGAATGACGCTGAGGTCGAGCATCGCCCGCGTGCGCGCGGCGCCGTCGCCTTCGGCGTCCCAGTAGGCGACGGCCTGCCGAAGCAGCGGCTCGGCCGTGGCGAGATGGCCTTCCATGCCCAGGAAGCCCGCCAGCACGTGCACGACCATCGGGAGCTGGCAGCCGGTGCCGTGCTGCACGACCCAGTTCAGCGCGTCCAGCAGGTTGGGGCCCTCGGTGATCAGCCACTGTTCAGCCGTCTGCGCGTCGGTGACCTCGAGGTCGGCGGCGAGGACCGCGGACAGGTCGCATTCCATGCGCGAGCGGTAGGGGTACGCCAACCGGTCCGCGGCGTCCGCCGCGCCCACGTAATAGGCGACCACGTCCCGTACGGCCCGCTCGGACTCCTCGCGGGACTCGACTTCACCGCTCTCCATCAGCGAGCGCGCGTACCTGCGGAGCAGATCATGCATCGTGAAACGGTGCGGCGTTGGCTCCGAAAGCAAATGCTGAACCAGTAGCTCTTCGACGACCCGTTCCGTCACGGCGAGCGAGAAGCCCGTGACGGCGGCGACTGCCGGCGCTCCGAAATCCACCCCGCCGAGCAAACCAATACGCCGAAAGACCCGCTGCTGTTCACCGGAGAGCGCACGATAGGACATCTCAAACACATGAGCGATCGATCGCTCACCATCGCGCAGTTCGGCGAGGTACCTGCCGCTGCCGGTCAACTGCCGCAGTAGGTCGCCGGTGCTCCAGGAGGACCGGGCAAGGAGTCGGCTGGCAGCTATCTCCACGGCAAGCGGGAGATACCCGCATATCCGCACGATTTCCGCTACTTCTCCTTCTTTGGCGTCCGGCCGTGCCCCCACTCGCTGATGAAAGAGTTCCATCGCATCCGTTTGCGACAGCACGCCGAGCGAGAGGGCCCGTACGCCGGGCAGCCCGGGTAGCCGGCGGCGGCTGGTCACGATGACCGCCGTGGGCGAGCCTCCGGGGAGGAGCGGCCGGACCTGGTCGGAGTCGGCCGCGTCATCCAGGATCACCAGCATCCGGCGGTCACGCGCGAGACCCCGCCACAGCGCCACCAACTCATCTAGCGTGTGCGGGAGTTCCTTGACATCCATGCCCAGCAGACGGAGGAGCTCGGTCAGCAACCGGGCGGGCTGCGGCGCGGCCCGCCCCGGCGCGCGACCGCCCAGGTGCAGGAAGATGCGCCCGTCGGGAAAGCGCTCGCGCAGTTGGTGCGCCACGTGCACGGCGAGCGACGTCTTGCCCACCCCGCCCATTCCGTTGATGGCCTCGACGGTGACCACCATGGCGGCGGCCCCACCGCCCTCGGTCAACGCCGAGCCGAGGCGGCAGAGTTCATCGCGTCTGCCGACCCACGGAACGTCACGCGGGAGGTTGTCGGGGACGGGGTGCGGGGCGCGCGGGCGCGCGAGTTCCGCGCTCCGGGCCAGCCCCGCGCTCCGTCGCTGGATGAGTTCGGCGGCCGGCGCCCCGGCCAGGATCGCCTGCTGCACCCGGCGCAGGCGTCGCCCCGCGTCCAGACCGGTGTCGCGCGCGATGCGCTGCTGCGTGGCGTGCAGCAGCCTGGCCGCCTCGGCCGCCCGACTTCCCCCGTACAGCGCGATGGCCAGCCGCTCGGTCAGCGCTTCGTCGACGGGGTGCCGATGCACCAGCGGGGTGAGTACGGGGATGGCGTCGACGTACCGTTCCCTGCTGATCAGGATGTCGGCCCGGGCCATCGCCGCGGCCAGGCACGTCTCGGTGACGGCGGCGCGCAGTTGGTCGGCCCAGGTGCCGCCGATGCCGGCCAGGGCCTCCCCCCGCCACAGGCCGTCGGCCCGCTCCAGGATGCGGAGGGCGGCCTCGTCGTCGCGGCTGTCGCGCAGCGACCGTCCGCGATTGACACAGGCCGTGTAGTGACAGAGGTCGACCAGTTCGGGGTCGACGTTCAGCACGTACGAATTGGTCAGGCTGGCGATCTCCGGGGCGTCGCTGCCCGCGATGCTCAGCGCATGGCGCACCCGTGAGATGTGGACGTGCAGGGATTCTCTGGCCTTCTTGGGAGGATGGTCGTCCCAGACGCGGTGGACGAGTGACTCCATGCTCACGGTCCGACCGGCGTCCCAGGCCAGCGCCGCCAGGGTCAGACGGGTCTTGATGGAACGGAGTTCGCCGCGTTGGCCGGCCGCCCACACTTCGATCGAACCCGAGAGTCGGATCTCTAACGCCACCAGCGCACTCCCGCAGGCAGGGCCCCTTGTTAGCCGTACCGTCGAGGTTCCCACGAGGGTTCGTTACCGACCATACGAGGACGAAAGCAAGTCTGAAATTCTTCGAGGAGTGGACGATTCCGTTCATCCTGCTGATCAGTGCTGAAACCTTCCCGCTTCTGGCAGCGCTCCCTCCGGCGCCTCCGGAACGGTGCCGAGCCGGCCGTCCAAGGAGCCCTGCGCATGCCGAGTTCCCCGCACAGCAGCCCCGACGACCTGCTGTTCCTCCTGTTGACACACAGTCTCGATGAACACTCGCCGGCCTGGCGGGAGTTGGCCATCACGGTGGCCATGGCCCGTACGGAAGACGACGTACTCCCCCTACTGAACCTCTCCCGTACGGCACCGCAGCAGCGACGATCCGCGTGTCAACAACTAGCTGAGAAATTGCGTCAGATGTGCGCGCACGACGCGCTGTTGGCGGGCGCCGTGACCGCCTGGATGCGGCGTCACGGCAGGCCACGGGCAGACCCCGAGGGGGCGGCCACGGTGAATGAAATCGGCGGCAGTTCCGTGATACGGGGGCCCGCCATCCAAGCCCGCGACATCCACGGCGACCTGCACTTCCACCTGCCGCCGACCGACGAGGCACAGCACAGGACCCGCCAGCGGCAACTGCCGCCCATATCACCCCTGTTCGTCGGACGCGAAGCGGACCTGCGAACTCTGGACAGGTTGCGGGACGCGTCGTCGCCGCACGGACCGCGACTCGTCGTCACCGGCCTGCCCGGCGTCGGCAAGACCACGCTCGTCGTCCGCTGGCTGTTGCAGCAGACCGGCCGCTTCCCCGACGGCCACCTCTACGCTGACCTGGCAGGAGACCGGCCAGACGGACCCGAAGGCATCGGCTCCCCCGATGCGGTCACCGAGCGGTTCCTGCTCGCCCTCGGGGTACGGCGCATCCCGTCCGACGCGGTCCAGCGCACCGCGCTCTGGCGGTCGGTGACGGCGGACCTACGGCTCGCCCTGGTGCTCGACAACGCCCGTACGGCCGCCCAGGTGCGTCCGCTCCTACTCACCTCGTCGACCGGCACCACCGTCATCACCAGCAGGAGCGCACTGACCGGCTTGCAGGTCGACGGGGCGCTGGTGCATCGACTGCCCGCGCTGGCCACGGACGCCGCGGTCGAACTGCTGGCGGTTCGACTCGCCGCCCGCGTGGCCGAGGAACCGGTAGCAGCACGCGAGGTCGTCACCCTCTGCGGGCATCTGCCACTGGCCCTGTGCGTGGTCTCCGCACAGCTCGACCCCCGCCCGCACCGTTCCCTATCCTCCCTCGCCGGCACCCTGGCCCAGGGCCACGGCGCCATCGACCAACTGCACGTCGACGGGGAGGCCACCATGCGCATCGCGTTGGATTCGTCGTACGACCTGCTGGCGGACGAAAGTGCCAGCTTGTACCGGAGGATGGGGCTGCTGCCCACCGACCGCTACGACCTGTTCCTGCTGGCGGCCGTCGCCGGGCGGGGGCAGGAACAGGGCGCCATCCACCTGCTCGATCTCGCCGTGCAGGGCCTCGTGGAGGCGAACCTCGTCGAAGAGGTCGGCCCTGACACCTACCGGTTCCACGACCTGGTCCGCTCCCACGCCCGCCTGCTCGGCGAGGAACGGGAGGCCGGCGGCGCGCAGGAGGAGGTGCTGCACAGGTTCGTGGAGTGGTGTCTGTGCACGGCCGCCAGCGCCGAGGCCATCCTCACCCCGAGCCACCGGCTGGCCGGGCACGACGTGCGGCCGACCGGCGTCAACCCCACCCCGCTGGCCGGGCCCGCGGAGGCGCTGGAGTGGTTGGACACCTACCGGCACGCGCTCATGGAAGCCATCCGGCACTGCGCCCGGGTGGGGTGGGACAGCTCGTGCTGGCGCCTGGCCGATGTGGCGTGGCCGCTCTTCCAGCGGCTGCGCCCCACCGAGATGTGGACCGAGGCGTACCGGCTCGGCCTCGATGCGGCACGCAGGAGCGGGTCCCGGGCGGGCGAGGGACGCATGCTCAGCTCGGGCGCGATCGCGCTGCGCGACGCGGGCCGGTACGAGGAGGCCACCGGCTGGTACGAGCAGGCCCTCGACCTGGCCCTGGCGGACGGGGACGCCCGCCAGCAGGCGCAGGCCCTCAACGGCCTCGGCCACCTCCACCTGCTGGCCGGGCGCTTCGACGACGCCAGGGCCCACCTCGAACGCGCCCTGGCCATCAGGGAGTCCATCGGCTACGAGCGAGGGGCCGCGCTCTCGCTGCGCCGGCTCGGTGAGGTCGCGCTGCACTCCGGTGACCTCGCGGCAGCGGCCGACCACCTCCAGCGGGCCAGCGACCGGCTGGGGGCGATGAACGAGGTGTACGAGGCGACGCGGGCCCAGGCCCTCCTCGGCCACGTGCTCGTCCGCAGCGGCGACCAGGCGGAGGGGGCGCGGCGGCTGCGGCTGGCGCTGGCGCGCTTCCGGAGCGGGAACTCCCGCTCGGAGCACTGGGAGGGGAACTGCCTGGAGTGGCTCGGCCTGGCCGCGCAGGCCCGCGGCGCCCGGGAGGCGGCGGCGGAGCACTACCGGGCTGCGGCCGAGGTGTTCCGCCGGCCCGACCCGGGCGCCGCGGCGCGCCTGGAGGACCGGCTGCGGCACTTGTAGCCGCCACAGCCGGCCCCTTGCACCCATCCCCAACTACTGACGCGGCCATGACATCAACAACGATGACGGCGGTCACGGCAGTAGATGCTTCGCGCGCCCCTCGTACGGTCAGCGTGCACACCGACCCGGTCCGGCCTTGAGGGCCCGCCCGCAGGCATCACCACCCGCGCCGCGATCCGGGCCCGCGCGGCCGGAGCCGGTCGGGGAGCACGCCCCGACACCGCACGAGGGGCCCTACGCGCCGACGGCCCGCCCCAGCCACTCCTGGTTGACGGACAACTCCCACTCCGCCAGCGGCGACGGCTGCGGCAACGGGGGCACGACCACCGGCCGGGCCGGCTCCCCGAGGCCGAGCAACTCGTAGACGAGCGCACGCATCCGCTGGTGGAACTGGCCCGGCGCCGAAGACAGCGAGGCGGCCACCCGCTCGTACTGCCCGTGCCGGCGGGTCTGCGCGGCGTACTGCAACTGGGCGGCCAGCGGGTGCAGGGGCGAGACGACCGGCGCTGCGGCGGCCAGCAGGGCCGCCGGGGAGTACGCCGCGATCTCGCGCTGCGGGCCGGACGTGAGCAGCATCGTGGCATCCGTGAGGGTGCCGTACGCGGACAGCGACCCGTGGTCCCCGATGACCCAGTCAGCGGAGATCAACAGCGACTGCCAGTCGACCTCAGGGGGGACGACCGCCACCCCACGGCCGCCACAGCCGGCGAGCCAACTGTGCACCTGCCACGTGCCGTGCCCGGCGAACACATTGGGATGGAGCAGCAGGGCGACCCGGTACCCCGCCGGAAGCTGCCCCAGGAGTTGGGGCAGCAGCGCGTCGATCCGGCCGAAGGCCGAGGCCGGCCCCCAGGTCGAGGAGACGACGACCAGCCGTTCGCCGGCCGCCAGGCCCAGGGCGTCGCGGTAGCGCTGGCGGTTCGGCGCGGCGGCCAGGATGCGGTCGACACAAGGGTCCCCCGCCACCCGCGCCACCGGCAGGGCCTCCGGGCAGGAGCGCGCCAGTTCCTTCAGGGACCTCTCGTGTGCGTAGACCACCGCGGCCGGCACCACGCGCCCGTCGTGCAACAGGTGCTGCCGGCTGAGCATGCCGGGCCACCTGGTTTCGCCCGGCGCCAGCAGCGAACGGTCGGTGAGCAGTTTGTTGTGGCCGGCCCCGTGCGAGATGCGCACCACCGGGGCCCGCAGTTCGTGCACCCCGCGGGACCCCGCCGTCAACGCGAGGTCGAAATCGGCCCGCAGCGCCTCCTCCCAGGGCACGGGCGTGATGCCCAGGCTCCGCAGATAGTGGGTGACCCCGTTGCCGAAGGCGTGCGGCGGGGCCGTGAAGACGACCTGGATGCGCAGGTCGCCCTCCAACAGGTTGAAGACCTCCTTGAGCCGTTGGGCGAAGGTCATCGTGTGGACGAGCACGAGCACGCGCTTGCAGTCCCGTACGGTCAGCCAGTGTCCTTCCTCGATCAGCGCGGTTTTCGTCGTTGCCGCGGACATTGCGATCCCCCATCGCTCGTCTCGGGTGGAGCGGTCGGGGGAGGATTTCCCTGCGGACACGTCGCTTTCCTTGCAGGGGCCTTGCAGGGCCCTTGCAACACCCTTGCCGACCTGGTCAGCGGCGGGTTTCGGCTGGTTCTGGCGCTGCCGAGCGCCGCTGCCGCGCCCCGCTCACACCGGCGCGCGACAGCCGGCCGCCCCCGCTAACCGGCCCGCCCCACCCCCACCGCGTGCCCCGGCTCGATGCGGGACCACTGCGCTGTGGGACGGCCGTTGGTGCGCAGGTGCTCGCCGTCGGACTGCCAGGGCTGGGGCCAGTGGGTCGGGGAGTCCTCCCAGCTCTCCTGGCGACCGTGGGCGGTCAGGTCGAGGAGGTGGTAGGTGGGGGACATCACCTCGACGCCGCGGCCGGTGGTCCAGTACGTCTCGTAGACCCGGTCGCCGTCGCGCAGGTAGCAGGCGAGCAGGAACGGGCCGCGGCCGGCCAGGAGCGCCTGGGCGCCCTCCTGCACCGAGTACCAGGGCACCTGCCAGCCCATGAAGTCGCGGTAGTCGGCGCTCTCCTCGTACGGGCCCTGGCAGAACGTGGCGTAGGTGACGCCGCGCGCGTGCAGGTACGACAGTTCGCGGACCTGGCTGTTGTAGAAGGTGCAGCCGGAGCACTGGTCCGCGGCCGGGTGGCCGGTGTGCCACATGTGGTAGTAGGCGATGAGCTGTTGCCGGCCGTCGAACGCGTCGAGCAGGGTCACCTGCCCGTGCGGGCCGATCAGGGGCGCCGCGGCGTCCACCTCCACCATGGGGAGCCGGCGGGGGGGGGCCGCGCCGCGGAGGACCCCGCCGCGGGTGGGGCGGGGGGCGGGGGGCGCGGCGGAGCGCGTCCGGCCGCCCGCGGGCGGCGGGGGCGCGCCAGAGGAGGTTTAAAAGGAAACCCAC